>DALYDP010000009.1:0-2401 GCA_031973095.1 Candidatus Peribacteraceae bacterium
GTCGTCATGACCAACCCAGGCCTCTTCTGCTCCGTGATGGGGATCGCAGCCCCTGGAACAACGATATCTTTCCCATAACGCGTCCTGAGGCCATCCAGGCTCTTTTGGATCGATGTTGCGCGGTCGGTTTGCGCCGGGTCGGTGAAGAGGGAGTACTGCACCGTTCCGCCCGGCACCAGGTGCCACAGCGCCAGTGCCACCTGTGTGTAGCGTTTGCCGTGCCGCCGCGCGCGTTGGAAGCACCGCCGCGCGAAGGGGATCAAATCGATTTCGGTGTCATATGCGCGGGGGAGCTTCAGACCCGCGTCGTCGCCGCCGTCGTAGGTGGCGTTGCGGAGCCAGATCGAGATGCCTTTGGCCGCGAGTCCGTGCCTGCGCATCTTGAGCACGCTGTAGCTGAGGTGCTGGAGGGCGTATGCCCAGAGAATCGCCGCGTCGTCCGTGGGAAAGAAGCTCCGCGCGCGGGAGATCGATTTCGGTGGCGCGGTTTCGATGGTCACCGCGTACACCTGCTCGCCGCGCAGTTCGGCCGCCAGCTCCACAACGCCGCTGCCGAAGAGTCGCTTGAGGAGGTCATCGGGCGCGGAGGCGATGTCCCAGGCCGTTTCCCAGCCACGTGCTCGGACGTCCACCTCGCGTTTGCGGCCTATCCCTGGGATGGCGGCGGCCGGCCGTCGCTTCAGGAAGGCATCGATCTCTTCTTGGGTGCGGAGCGCCGTCACGCCGCGCGGTTTATGTTCTTCACCCGCCATCTTCGCGAGCGTCTTCGTGGGGGCCACGCCGATCGAGACGCCGATGTCGGTCGAGCGGATGATGCGGTCTTGCAATGTGCGCGCCCAGGCTTCGCTGTCGAGCGGGTCGCCGCCCACGAGCGACTCCAGGTCGAGGAACCACTCGTCGATCGACGCTTCTTCCACGAGGGGGCAGACGTCTTTCAGTATCGCTTCGATCTGCTGGCTCGCGAGTCCGGTTTCGCGGAAGTCCGACGGCATGACCACGGCTTCCGGGCAGAGCTCCTTCGCGTCCTTCAGGCGCATGCCGGTCTTCACGCCTTTGGCTTTCGCCGGGTAGCTGGCTGCGATCACGCAGCCGCCGCCCATGCCCGAGGCGATGACGGGTTTTCCTTTCAGATGGGGGTGGAGCCGTTGGAGAACGGATGCAAAAAATGCATCGGCGTCGACGTGGGCGAGCATGATAAAGAATGAAGAAAGTGGAAAAGTAGAAAGTAGCGAATGCTACGTTCTAGCCTTTGTACTCGTGAAAAGACCTCTTACGACCTTGCTCGCATCTTCTACGGATGAAAGCACATCTTGATAGGTGTCTCGCCCAAGAAAGCCTACATCTTTTGAAATGAGTAATTGGTTCTCTATTTCCGTTAATGATCCAAGGCTCATCGAGAAGAACTGGGCCTTTTCTTTCCATGATTGCCTGCGAAATCCTTCCGCAATGTTCGAGGTTACCGAGACAGCTGCTCTGCGTAGTTGTGAAACTAAGCCAAACGTTTCGGTGGAAGGAAATGAGTTGGTCACTGCATAGATTTTTATAACCACTACATGGCCCTTTTGCCATGCCACTAGATCTGTGAATGATCTAATAGCGGAAGATGCCGTTGGCGAAACAGTCGTATTCATAATGCTACATTCAATATTCTACTTTCCACATTCTTAATATTTTCTCATCACGCCGCGGACGACGCCCGCGACTTGCAGTTCTTCCAATGCAAACAGGTCCGGGTACGCGTCGTTCTCGGCCTGCAGGTAGAACTTCCCTTTGTCCTTGCGGAGCCTTTTGAGCGTGAACTCGCCGTCGAGCACGCCCACGACGATGTCATGCACGCGCGGTTCCTTGCCGCGTTCGACCACCACCATGTCGCCCTCGTGGATGCCGGCGTTGATCATGCTGTCGCCTTTCACGCGGAGGAGGAACGTGTTCGCGCGGTCCTTCACGATGTAGTCCTCGATCGTGATCGTTTCACTCGTCTGTTCTTCGGCCGGTGCCGCGAAACCGGCGTGGATGGGACCGAAGAGGGGGAGCACGATGGGCGCGTGTACGTTGCCGTCGTCTTCCTGCATGTCGATGATCTTGATGCGGCCCTTGGGGTCTTTTTCCAACATCCCGTGCTTCATGAGGGCGTTCACCACTTTGGCTACGGCGTTTTTTGATTTCACGCCGAACGCGACCGCAAGGTCGGCGAGCGACGGCGAATACCCGCGTTTGTGCTGGAATTCGCGGATGAAATTGAGCGTTGTTCGTTGGTGGGGGGTGAGGCTCATGAGTGCGTGGGGACGAACCGGAGATGAACGTCCACCAGTATAGGTGTACGGTCGTACACAGTCAAGAATATGATGAATAAAGGGCTGGAGACGGGGGTGGAAATATTTTTTACGGCATCCGGTCTCTG
>DALYDP010000009.1:2501-23769 GCA_031973095.1 Candidatus Peribacteraceae bacterium
TCTTCCGTTAAATCTCATCCAAATCCTTCTCCTTCATGAATTCCATGTACGTGAGCGTCCACACCGTTTGTTTGAACGCGAGGATGTACCCGAGGAAATAGCTCGCCACGCCGATAAGGATTGCACCGAGGAGAAGCGCGGCGACGATGCTGGCGGTTTGGGAGACGAAAAACGTAAGGAGGAACCCGAAGCCCACCATGATGGCGGGGATGAGTACCACCATGACGGCGTTGATGACGATGCGCAGTGAGATGACGATGAGTAGCAGGTACAGGAACATGATGCGCGGCAGGTGGCTCACGATGAGCTTGAAACTGCGGCCGATGGCTTCGAAGATGCCGAGTTTCTGGATCACGGCCGCTTCTTCCGCGAAGGCGAACAGGAATTTCTGCACGTTACCCACGAGGAAGAGCAGCAGGACGCCCGTGATGCTGAACGCCCACAGGCCGGGGTCGATGTACCGCAGGATCAGCGACACCACGGTGATCGTGGTCGGCACTGACGCCAGGATGAGGAATTCGTGGAGCGCGAAAATGGGGAAGAAGTTGTAGAGCCCGAGCACTGCACCGCCTTTCGGCTCCTCGCCTTTCGCGCGTTTCGCGGCGAGGCCGATGATGGCCCCCAGGCACAGGTGCGGCGCGAAGAATTCGACCACCAACAGCAGGATGAATGACAAAAGTATGGAAATGGACAAGGCACGCGGCAGACTGTTCCAGATCCAGATTTCGATGTCGAAGAAGCCGGCGTCCCCATGCCCGTACAGGTACACGTAGCCGAAATACGCCTGGGTGAAGAGCAGTTTCACGTTGAGGAGCGTTTCGAGGAGCGACGAGGCGTAGGCCCAGCGTCGCAGGCTCGGCACCGTGCTCGTGATGTTCCATGCCTCTGCGATGATCTCGCGGGGGGTCATGGTTGAAGGTCCGTCGAAGCCGCTGCGGAGGCGGAGGATAAGGTCGTCATGTCGGCGATGGAGCGGTAGCGGTAGTCCTCGCCGAGGAGGATCTGCACCGTGGTGCCCGTGGAGGTCGCGGGAAGCGTGGCAACGTCGGCGATGTTCAGCAGTTTTCCGAGTGTGCGTGCGGTGGCTTCGCGGCTCTTCGGGGCGATGATCGCGGACGTCGGGCGGTCCTCACAGTCGCAGTTTTTCACATCGCCCACGGTGAGCGTGTAGCGGTAGAGTTCCATGCCGAGCAGGCCCGCGCCGCCGCTCGGGGCGCCGGCGTTCAGTACGTCGATCGGTAGTTTATCTAGGAACAGCGGGCGTTCTTCGAGCACGAGCTTCATGAACGTGCGGATTTCGTTCCAGGAGTTCGGGATCAACACGGCCGCGCCGCCGAACTGGTCGCGCGGCGGCGGATAGAGGAAGCCTCCGGGTCCCTCGAGATTGAACTGCACGCTGACGATTTTGCTGCGGTCGATGTCGGCGCCGAGTTTGGCGAGCGTGACCATTTCGCGGAAGGTCAACGTCGTGGCCACGTGCTGGTCCATGATACGCAGCAACGCCGTGATGCGGGTCGGGTTCGTGAGCGTGCCGTCCGCTTTGCCTTTTTCCGCGAGCGCTTGGATCAGGTCCTGTTGGCGGCGGGAGCGGTCGAAGTCGCTCGTGGAGTGGCGGGAACGTGCGTATTTGAGCGCCGTTTCGCCGTCCATGTGTTGCAGTCCCGACAACACGGAGAACGTTTGGTAGCCATAATCGTTCGTGGGGTATTCGGGGTCGTACAAGTCTTCCGGCACGTAGACATCGATGCCGCCGAGTGCGTCGACCGCTTGCGTGAACGCGATGAAGTCGACCTTCACCACGTGGTGGAGCGTGATGCCGAAGAAATTACTGAGTTCCGTGGCAAGTTCCTGCATGGCCACGCGTTGGGCTTCTTCGGGCGCCATGTCTTGGTCGCGCATGAGGACGTATTTGAAATCGCGGTACAGCGCATTGATGCGACCGGCGCCCATGCGCTCCGTGCGCATGTAGAGGTCGCGGGGGATCGAGATCATCGCGGCGCTGTCGTTATCCTTATCTATGCTTGCGATAATGATCGTGTCCGTCAGGTCCACGCCGTCATGGCCTTCGTCGCCTTGGCCGAGCAAAAGGAAGTTCGTGTGGCCGAATGCATCGGTCGGAAGCGGCGTGCCGGCCACGTCCATGATCTGCGAGACGTGGAGGACGTTCATGTCGATGAGTGCGTTCACGCCATATCCGATGCCTGTCACCGCGACGAACACGATGAGGGCGCCCACGATGAGTTTCTTCCACAGACTACGACGGCGTTGTTCTTTTTTCTTTTCTGCCACATGTTTTGCGCGCCAGAAAAGAAATACGGCGGGCAGCTTGAGGCGGCGCAGCCACTTGATGGCCTTGGAAAACGACGACGGAGGAGGCTCGTTCTTGAGGCGGCGTACCTGGAATGACATGCGGTCGGCAGTGTAGCAACGATGGGTGGGAATACGGAATGCGGAATAGGGAATTTTGAGGTGCTTGGCAGGGGGAATTCTGTATTCTGACGGCGTCTTTCTTCATTCCTCATTCCTCGTTCACCATGCATCCCCGTATCGTCTTCCTCGACGTTGATTCCCACGAGCGTTCCCGTGTCGAAGCGGCGCATTCCGACGCACGCTTCCTCGACGCCGACGCCGACTTGGCGAAGGAGTGCCCCGACGTGCAGATCCTCTCGGTGTTCGTGAATACCAAGCTGACGGCAGACGTGATCGCGGCGCTGCCGGACCTACGGCTCGTATGCACGCGTTCGGTCGGATTCGACCACATCGACCTCGGTGCGTGCAAAGAGCGTGGCATCACGGTGTGCAACGTGCCGGATTACGGTTCGCACGTGATCGCCGAGCACGTGTTCGCGTTGCTTCTCGGCACGCTGCGGCATATCACCGAAGGCAACCGCCGCGTAAATGAGGGCGTGTTCGACTACCACGGCCTGAAGGGGATGGCGCTCAACGGCAAAACCATCGGCATCGTGGGAACGGGTAAGATCGGACGAAAAGTGGCTCAATTCGCTCACGGGTTCGACATGCGCATCCTGGCTCAGGACATTTGCATCGTCGAGGAGTTGAAGACGAAGTTCGGCGTGACGTACGTCGAACGCGAGCAGCTCTTCCGCGAGTCCGACATCATCTCGCTCCATGCGCCCTCGTTGCCGCAAACCAAGGGCATGATCAACGCCGAGGCGGTCGCGCAGATGAAAGACGGCGTGATCATCGTGAATACCGCGCGTGGATCGCTCATCGATTCGCAGGCGCTCCTCGACGGTCTCGAGAGCGGCAAGGTGGCGTGGGCGCTCCTCGACGTACTGGAGAACGAGAGTCTCGGCGGCGAGGTCGACAAAGCCCTCACGCGCCACCCGCGGGTCATCACCACGCCGCACATCGCGTTCTACGCCGATGACTCGGTGCGCACGATGTACGTGGACTGCCTGGAATCCATTCGTACGTGGCTCAACGGTGAGCGCCCGCTCCACGTGGTGCAGGAGTTGCACGTGACGTGTGATATTCCTAATGGCTAATTTTCAACTTTGTTAAGCGAAGCATAAGGATCAACCGGTATTAAGTCCTTGTAGATCACTTGCTACAAAAAAAGTTTCATTACTATTCCTTATAGGGCATTCGCGTTACGCGCCGGCCCTCGCGCCCCTCTTCGGAGGGGGGCAAAAGGTCGTCTCGGGTAATACCGAGACGACCAAATTTTTTTACGAGAATATTGCGTAGAGGAGTGCTAAGAGGATTGGTTGATGCAACAGGTAGATTGCCAATGAATGCCTGCCAGGCCACGCCAGGGCATCCAGCAGCACCCGTTCCCGAGTGCGTATAGAAGGCCGCGGGCGTTTCGACAAAGGAATCCCGATGGCGAACCCGAGCACCACCGGCCCCAGCCAGGGGATCGGCGGCACGTAGTCGACGGAGACGATGGCGGGCATGAGGTCGAACGGCGTGAGGGCGATGACGGCGAGGCCGAGGAGGCCAAGTGCGAACGGAGGAATGCGGCGCAGGAACGGCAACACGAAGGCGGCGAGCGCCAGGAGGTGCAGGATGCCGAAGCGTACCCACGTGCGCTCGTCGACGATCGCCGTCACGAGGCTTACGAGCATCGCCGTGCTGAGGATGAGCCATCCGCGCCGCCAGCCTTTGCCGAACGCGTTTGTGCGTGTCCAAAAGCCAGCACTAATACCCGATACGATAAGGAAGAGTGATGCCACCGCGATCTGGAACACCTTCCAGTTGCCGTGCATCACGTCGATGTCCCATCCATGGAAAACCTGCAGGTCGTATGCCGCGTGGTAGATGACCATTCCCAGGATGGCCGACGATCGGAGGAGGTCAAGCCAGCGTAGGCGTATCGTCTGCGGCATGTTCCTAGCCGCGCCCCTTTGTGGGTGCGGCGGTTGCACGCGGCCACAGAAGCCACACCGCCACGAGTGCGAAGACGATCGCGAGCAGGCGGATGAGCGGTAGGAATTGCCCGAGGATGGCAATGAGCGTGCCTACGCCGAGGAGTAAGCCCGGCAACGCTAGGCAGACGGGGCAGAGGAGTGCCACGCCGCCGAGTGCGCCCGCGATGCCGACCGTGCGTTTTACGCCGATGGGGCATGAGCCGTTTTTCCGTTGCCAGCCGAATAGGCCCGATGCGAGGGCGAGGAGCAACGTGAGCACGCCGGTATAGACGAGTTCGAGGGTGGTGGCCGGGGCGCGGGGCAGCTCGGGGATGGGAAGCGGTACTAACCGTAGTTCCCACACGAAGAACGCGCCCGCGAACACAAGGGCGACGATGCTCCATGACCAGAAATCCTTGGAGCGGAGGAAGCGGAGCGGGGCATTACCCATGGTTCGCGCAGCCGGGACAGTCTTTGCCGCACTCACCGTTTTCACAGTCCATCTTCTTGCATCCTTCGCCCACGCACACCGCTCTGTCTTTCATTGGGCAAGAGCGTCCGTTCGCCAAAGCCGTCGGGCCGGTTAGGACCACCGTGGCGTATCCCACGACGAGTCCGAGCGTTCCGATCGCGAGCGCCAACCAAGGAGTTCTCTGCTGTTCCACGGTTCCCAGTATAGCAGATTCCCTCCTACGAAAACACCCCGGCTCCGCTCCGCAATGCGGAGCTTCGCCGGGGGTGTTTTGAGTTCATGAGGAGGAAAACCTCGCTTACGCCTTGGAGGCCATGAAGCACGCCTTGCAGAGAACCGGGCGTCCGCCTTCGCTTTCGGGGCGGGGCTTGAACGGAACCTGGCAGGCCGTACCGCACTGGGCGCAGACGGCGTCAAACATTTGACGATCGCCACCCATGCCGCCGCCCATCCGCTGGCCCTTACGAGCGTCGCGGCAGGCCTTGCAGCGCTGCGGAGCCGACAAGTTGCGCTCGGCGTAGAACGCTTGTTCGCCTTCGGAGAAGTCGAACTGTGCACCGCAGTCGCGGCACTGGATCTGTTGATCAGCCATAAAGCTGAGAAGAAAAAAAGGAAGTAAGACCGCATCGTCTCCATTCCTTTCTTTTCGTGTGACCGATTAGCGAGGATTGGACGTTTGCTGTGGCCAGTATGGCCATGTTGAACAAAATTGTCAATTTATTTACGTATAATCCTGAGAAACGGCGATTAGCGTGTCACGGAGATTCCTGTGCCTCCCTCGGCATACGGCGCGGAAACCGAAATGCGACCACTCGAGGATGTCTGGATCATGTAGCCCGAGATCGCCTTGTCGTCGTCCAGTGATGGATCGATGGGCATGCGCACTAGGTACGAATCATTGAGAACGTCGAGCGATATACCGGTGCACGTCACGCCCGTGCGGCAAATTGCGACCAAATCACCGTCCGCGTCGCGCAGGGCCTTCGGCAATTCGCCGTCATGGTCGATCGAGTATTGGTATACCGCGTTAAGGATCGTGTTGATGTCCGAGCGTCGTTGCGCATCGCGCGCGTCGGCGCTGTCGACGGGTTCGCGCTCGTACGACGATCCGTACCGTTCGTTCAACAGTTCCTGAAACGGCGTACTCTCGGCGGGGGCCGTGATAAATGGAGCCTTCGTGAGGACGTTTGCTTTGCCCGTGACCTTCGTCGACATCTTCTCGTTGTTCACGATGGCCGAGATATCAAGTGAGCCCGTGAACGAGTCGAATACGTCCTTGAGCGTCTCTACCGACAGACGAGCATCGACCGATGCATTGCGGTACGTGCGCGTGTAGTCGGGTCCGAGGATGCGCGAAATCATCCGGCGTTGGCGGTTCTTCGGAATCGTCATCGTATAGCGCGTCTTGCCGGTGTGCAGCTCTTCCTGGAGGACCTTGAACAGCGCTTCAATTTCCTTGTATGAAGCGTTCCGACTCTTCTTCTGACTCTTCATAAACTGCTCGTATTCTTTGGGGTCCACGGGGAAGCTGTACCACACGTCCACGTACGGTTCGACGTAGTTGATGTATGCGGCCCACTCTCCTTTCGCCGTGAAATCTTCTAAGCGCACGTAGAGCATTTCGTCCACGAGCTTGCTCTTGAATTCTGCGTGTCCCCACGATTCGGCATCAGCCTTGGCATCGAGCATGATCGTCATTTCGAGCGCGGCCTTCTTCAGTGATTTCATGTTGCCGTTGTGCGTGCCCGTGATCGTCGCCGATCCGGATGCGTCGCCCATCGTGCCCTTCATGGCGAGCTCGAACGCCAGGGGTTTCTTGTTCGATTGCACGATGCCGATGACACCCCCGAGGCTTACCGCGACGCCCGTGGCGGATGCGCTGAGCGGTACTGCGATGGCGAGGAGCAGGGAGATTGTACGGGTGGAGAGACGCATGGAAGGGTGGGGGATGCAGTGACGATACCACGAAAAAGGGCCCCGCGAGGGGCCCTTTTGAGAATCGATGCGATTGGCTTACTTGAGGTTCACCTTCGCGCCGGCTTCCTCGAGCTTCTTCTTCATTTCGTCGGCGTCGGCCTTGGCGACGTTCTCCTTGATGACCTTTGGAGCACCGTCGACGAGCGCCTTCGCTTCGGCGAGACCGAGGCCCGTGATTTCCTTCACGACCTTGATCACCGCGATCTTCTGGCTGCCGGCTTCGGCGAGCTCGACGGAGAACGCGGATTTCTCGGCAGCGTCGCCGCCGCCTGCGGCCGCACCACCACCGCCGGCCATCGCGACCGGGGCAGCAGAGATGCCATACACGGTTTCCATGTACTTCACGACGTTGTTGAGCTCGATGACGTTGAGCTTTTCAAGGGCGTCGATGACCGCCTTTTCACCGGCGGAGAGTTCGGGCTTTTCGGACATACAACGGGGGGAAAAAAGAAATAGGGAAGGGTATCAGGCTTGGGGTGCCTCCGCCGAAGCTTCGGAAGACGGAGCGGTGGGCTGCGGAGCCTGCTCTGAGCTTGTCGAAGAGGGGGCGGGGGTGGGGGCCGGCGCTTCGGCAACAGGAGTCGGAGCGGGCTGTGCCGCGGCAGCTTCTTTTTGCTTCGCGAGCTCGGAGAGACCGCGGGCGAACGACGAGAGCGGGCTGTTGAGCATCGCGGCGAACATGCCGAGGAGCGCTTCGCGGCCCGGGATCTGCGCGATCTGGACGGCTTGTTCCTTCGTGATGAGCTTTCCTTCCCAAATGCCGCCGATCAGCTCGACTTGCTTGTGCGTCTTGGCGAACTTGAAGGCGACCTGCGCGCCCGTGAGAGGGTCTTCATAGCTCAGGATGCACGCGACCGCGCCGTCGAGGAGCTCGTCCGGCGGTTCGGCCATGTTCAATTCTTTCGCAGCGAGCTGCATGAGGGTCTTCTTCGCGACCTTCATTTCGGCGTTTTGCTTCTTGAGATTGCTGCGGAGTTCGCTGACGTCGGCGACGGTCATGCCGATGTAGTGGGCGAACATGATCGATTTCGACTTCTGAAGTTTGTCCTTCAGTTCGGCGAGAATCTCGGTCTTTTGGGCTTTGGTGACAGCCATGGGGAGGGGAGGGGTCCGGAAAAAGAGGTCGCGGAGGGTGGGATGGTCCGCGTCCTTTTTGCCGTGCGAGGCATAAAGAAATCGCTGGTTCCCTTTGACCGGGAGACCAGCGAGGCAAACGGCACGAATCACCAAGCCGGAGCCGGATGAGCGATGCTGTGTGCCTCGGAGGGGCTTACCTTCGGACTGCGTCCTAATGCCCTCGGTCTTCGGTCGACCCCCACAATATCAGCTCCCGCGCCGGAGTCAATATCATCCGTCATACATATGCTGAAATGGGTCATATTCATGGTTTAAGCGCTCCAAAATCAGGTCGATTTCTGCTATACTGGAGGGAGCGTTTTTCTTTCCACACAAACACCATGGCCACGCCCCTTGAGTCACTGCACGCAAAGCTCCGGTCCGAAGCCCCCGTCGCCAAGCTCGATGTCGATGCCGCGCGCGATGAGCTGCGCGCGATGGATGCCGCCACGCAAGCGGCGAAGCGAGACCTGCTTCTCGATATCCGTTACCGCGCCCGTACGGGCGGCGTTGCCGAAGAGGCGAAGGCCGGTTTGGCGGAGCTTCAACGCAATTTGCCCGCGCGTGACACGCTCGAAGCGGTGAAGCACGAAGGTCTCACCCTCGGTGAAAACGCCGTCGATGTCGGCGGCGGAATCCTGGGCGAGACGTTCGAAGGCGGCAAGGACGTCGTGTCCAAGGCGATGTCGGGCGATTACAAGGGGGCGCTCACGCATCCGCTGACGGCCACGGTTCTCGGCGTCATGGGCGCCACGTGGCTTTCGAACAAGATCCTCGGCACGAAGAATTCGTTCCTGTCGAATCTCTTCCTCTTCACGGGTGCGAAGTTCATGGCCCAGATGGTCCAGAAGTACTCGACGTGAGCGCCTGGTAGACTGTCGGCGTGCAGCTCGTTGTGCAGAAAGTCCTCTCGGCATCCGTGACGGTCGGCCCTTCGACAGACGTAGGGCAGGCTCCCGAACGCATCGCAGCGATCGGCCCAGGATTCCTCGTGCTCGTCGGCATCGCGGCAGGGGATACGGATGCGGATTGTGATAGGTTGGCGAAGAAAATCGTTTCACTTCGGCTGTTTCCCGGGGAGGGTGGGAAGATTAACGACCGCACGGTGCTGCAGGTCGGCGGTGCGGTTTTGGTCGTATCGCAATTCACGCTTCTCGGATCGGTCGAGGGCGGCAGTCGCCCGGATTACACGGCCGCTGCTCCCAAAGAGGAGGCGGAGCGGTTGTACGCGCGTTTCGTCGATGGATTGCGTGACAACGGCGTTTCGGACGTGCAGACCGGTCGTTTCGGCGCGTATATGGCCGTAGAGAGCGTGAACGACGGTCCAGTGACTCTTTTGCTGCGGTAAGAGGCTTTGCCTGCTACCATTACCGTCCAATGGCCACGACGACAATGTCGGTGGAAACGCGGTGGGAGGAGCTTCTCAGCTTACTCCCCGGAGGTATTGATCGAACAATCGTGCAGCGTGCTTTCAGCGACGCGGTGACCACGTACGGCGACGCGCTTCACCGCACGGGTGAAGGGTTGGTCGATCATTGTCTCGACGTCGTCGCGCAGTTGATTCCGTACGGACCGGATTCCGACCTTGTCGCCGTCAGCTTGCTGCATCACGTTCCCGAATTGCAGGCGTGGAATTTCGAAGAGATAGAAAAGCGCTACGGCGCGGCCGTGCGATCCATGATCGGCGAAGTCCACGTGCTCCGGCACCTCACCACGCATAACCGTCGCGTGTCCCTCGAACGCCTGCGCCTCAACTTCTACCGTGCCAGCAAGGATGCGCGCGTGTTCCTCTTCATGTTGTGTCATCAGCTGGTCACGATGCGCCAGTTGGAGCGGTATCCGGTCGACGAGCGCAGGCGTATCAGCGGCGATGTCCTTAACCTCTACGCGCCGGTGGCAGCGCGCCTGGGCATGTATTCGCTCAAGCAGTCGCTGGAAGACGGAGGGTTTCCGTCGATGTATCCCATCGATCACGAGCGCATCACCGAGCAGATAGCGGCCCTTCGCGAGAAGCATGGCGCGTTCTTGGCTCACACCGGAAAGGCGGTTCAAAAAGAATTGGACGTGAACGGTCTGCGTGCGAAGGTCGAAGGGCGCGAGAAGCACCCGTACAGCGTGTTCCAAAAAATGCGGCACAAGACCGTGACGCACATCGAAGGCATCCCGGACCTGTTCGCGTTGCGCGTGATCGTGGACGGGGAGGCGGCATGTTATCAGGCGCTCGGGTTTTTGCACCGCATGGGGTATCCGGTCCAAAACCGCTTTAAGGATTACATCGCGTTCCCCAAGCCGAACGGGTACCAAAGCCTTCATACCACGCTCCTCGGGTTGCCGGGCGTGCCGCCGGGCATCATGGTCGAGGTGCAAATCCGCACGCCCGAGATGCACCGTGAGGCGAACATCGGCGTGGCGGCGCACTGGAGTTATAAGGAGGCGGGCAAGCATCGCGGTAACAAGAGCCGTCTGCTCGTGGAGCGCGCGCCTGCCTGGCCGGTAGGCAGGTTCGTTGCCGAAACGGACGACGATCCGTCGGTCCTTTCCGACGTGGCCAACCACATGTTCGTCCTCACGCCGAAGGGCGACGTCGTGGAATTGCCCGAGGGTGCCACGCCCCTCGACTTCGCGTTCCAGGTGCACACCGCGGTGGGTCTTTCCTTCAAAGCTGCGCGCGTGAACGGCGTCATCGTGCCCATGGACCATGCATTGGAAAACGGCGACATCGTGGACGTCGTGCGTCATAAGGATCCCAAGCCGTCGCCCCGATGGATCTCGCTCCTTAAAACCGCGTCGGCCCGTAACCGTCTCAAGCGTCATTTGGCCGTACAGGACCGTCCGCGCCTCCTTGAAGACGGACGGAGTGCGCTGAACCGTGAACTCAAGCGGCTGCGCCATGTTCCGCTCGACGCGCAGTTATCCCTCTTGCGTTCGCTCGACGGCAAGCCGGCAACGCTGCTTGAGCGCGAAGACTTTCTCGTTGCCATCGGGCAGGGAAGTATCTCGCCGGGGGCGGCCCTCCTCAAGATCGATGACTTGGTCGTAAAGAAAGAAGAGCCCGCGCGCCCGCGACCGGCGGACGGCGTTCCGCGCGTTCCTCGCGTGGAGGGGAGCATCCCGATGCCCGTGAAGCTGGCGAAGTGCTGCAAGCCGGAAGAGTCCGAGGGGCGCCCGATCGTGGGCATCATCGGACGCACCGGCGACGTGCGCATCCATCGAAGCGACTGCAAAATGCTGCGTTCGGCAAACCCCGAACGGCGCATTCACGCGTACTGGGCGGGGCCGGTTACGCGAGCATCGAAGCGATGAGCTTGTCGACCTTCGCGCGCCAGCTCACTTCGTCGTAGAGCGAGTCCTTGGCCTTGATCCTGGCTTCGGCCTCGGGACGCTCTTCATCGGTCAGGTTGTCGAGGAAGTCGGAGATGGCAGCCAGTTCTTCGTCCGGTGATACCTCGACCTTCTTGTCATCGATCAGCTGCGCGATGCCGAGGCGCAGCTTCCAGCGGTTGGCAGCTTCAGCGCGGAGTTCCGTTTCCATGTCCTTCGCGTTTTTGCCCTGCGCCTTGAGCGCGTCTTCCACGGTCTTGCCTTGTTGCTCGAGACGCATGGCCCATTCCTCCACCAATTGGCGGAGCTCCTGGTCCACGAGTTCGTCGGGCAGGTCCGCGTCGGCGGCGTCGCGGATGGCGTCGAGCAACTGGCGCTCGCGGGACATGCGCTGAAATTGCTCTTCCTGTTCCTTGATCGACGACGCGACCATATCCTTGAACGCCTGGGCGCTCGGTTGGTTCATGTGTTTCTTGGCGAACTCGTCGTCGAAGACGGGGGTCGTCACTTCTTCCACGCTTTGGATCTTCACCGTGAACGTCGCTTTTTTGCCGCGCAGGTGCTCGGCTTGGAACTTTTCGGGCAGGGTCAGCGTGAACGTCTTTTCGCCGCCGGGCGCGATGCCCACGAGCTGGTCTTCGAAGCCGGGGAGCAGGCGGCTTTCTCCGATGATGATGCGTTCGGCTTCGGCGCGCAGACCCGTGATGTCGGCGCCTTTCTCGTCGACGGCGGAGAACGCGGCGGTGACGCGGTCCCCCTTCTTGGCCGGGCGTTCGACGCCGGCGAACGTGCGGTGTTCCGCGAGTGCGGACTGCACGACGCGTTCGATGTCCTCCGGTTTTGCTTTCACCTCTTCCTTTTTCGGCACGAGCGCATCGGGCTTCTTGATCTTTACCGGCGGGCGCTCGATGAACGTGATGTGCAGGAGCAGGGGCTCGCGCGACATCGCCTCGATGCGCGGCGGGACGATGGGTGCGAGGTTGTGTTCCTTGAGGATCGTCGGCAGTACCGAGCGCAACGCCAAGCGGACCGTCTCCTCGAACAACTGCTCGGGATCGATCTTCGAGCGCACAACGTCTTTTGGCGCGTGGCCGGGGCGGAAGCCCTTCACGTTCACGCGGCTACCCAGGCGTTCCAGAGCCATCTTTTCGGCCGCTGCGGCCGCTTCGGCGGGCACGGTCACGCTGACCACGCTCTTGCCGGCCTTCTCGCGTTTGATGCCCGTGGTCGTCGTTGCGTCTGCCATGGTGGTGCGTTTAGCCGCGGCTCTTGCGCCAGAGGGCCAAGAGCGGAGTGGCAATGAAGAAGGAGGAGTACGTTCCGATGAGCGTGCCCACGATGAGCGCCAGGATGAACCAGCGGATCGATTCGGAGCCGAAGAAGAACAGGGCGAACAACATGATGAGCGCGCCGAGACCCGTGTTCAGCGTGCGGGTAATCGTCTGGCGGAGGCTCTTTTCGGCGATCTCCGTGAAGTCCGTGCGCTTACCTTCCGCGAAGATGTTGTCGCGGATGCGGTCGAAGATGACGATCGTGTCGGACACCGAGTAGCCCATGATCGAGAGCACGGCCGACACGAACAGCGTGTCCATCTGGAACGTCGTGAAGTGGCTCAGGATGGTGAAAATGCCGAGGGTGATCGCCACGTCGTGGACGAGGGCGATGATGGTGGCGACGCCGAACGACCACGGCGAGAGGTGCGCCGGGATTTTGCGGAACGCTGCCGCGACGTACAGGATGATGGCTGCCATGGCAGCGAGGAGCGCGTAGAGGGCGCGGACTTTCAGGTTCTGGCCGACCGTGGGGCCGATGGTCGTGTACTGCAATTCCTGCACCTGGCCGAGGTCTTTCGTGAGCATGGCCAGGAGTTGCGAATGCTCTTCCGTGGTGAGGGTGCGCGTGCGCACGAACTGCGTGCCGGCGCGCGTGGTTGTCACCGTCGCGTCGCCGAGCGTCGTTTCGCCGAAGCGGGCGTTTTCGAGGGACGTTTCGAGACGTTCCACCGTGGCGCCTTCGGGCAATCGCACTTCGAGGAGGGTGCCGCCCGTGAATTCGATCGAGAGGACCGGGCCGGGCCAGACGAAGCCGACGATCGACGCGACCACGAGGATCGCGGAGACGGGGAAGAAGAAGCCTGCGAGACGTGTGAATGACATAGGGGACTGGAGCGTAGCGTCAGGCGGCACCGATGGCAAACCCGCTTACAGGCCGGAAACACCCTCCAGCGACCATTCCACGTAGCCCGGGCCGCCGTGCATCTCGATCCGTATACGATCCTTCGCGCGTAGGGACTGCCAGAGGGGTGTTAGGCCGGCGCCGGCCGTTTCCCACTCGATCGTTGTTGCGTTGATCGCCACGCCGTCGCCCGAGCGGTTGAACAGCGAATCGGGAGCGGTCGTCAGGACGAACCGTGCGCCGTTCCAGGCGCTGGCAAACGAGCCGTCGACCGTATCCGTTTCGAGAACGGTCCATTCGCCGTTCCGTCGTTCCGTCGTTGCGCCGGCGTCGGCCACGGCGATGGTCTCGAGCGAGAATCCTTCCGCGGACACGGTTTTCACGTCGGTGCCGCCGCGCGTGGCGGCGAACCGCGCATGCATGGCGCGCACGATCCGTTCCGTGTCTGCCGCCGTGCGACCGCGTCCTTCCAACGCGAACGCGGCGTGGTCGCCGTCTGAGCCTATGTACAGGATCGACGGAGCGGCGAGCAATGCCGATAGGTCGTAGCGGGGGCTCATGCCGGGCGCGACGGCGTCGATGAGCGTGCGGCCGAGGGTTTCGATCACGATGCGCGCGTCCTCGGCGAGGACGCCGGACAGCGCGTCCATGTCGCGCCACGCGGGAAGCAGGATCGTGTGACGGAGATCGGGAACGTCCGCCGTCGGCACGCCGCTCCAGAGCGCGAAGCCGTTCATGGACGGCGTCGATGCGCGAAGCAGGATGCCCGAAGCCGTCTTCTTGATGCCGAGCGGGGAGTCGAGGGCGAGGAGTTTTCCGAGTGCGGATCCGTCCGCCTTGGCGTGTGGGAAGGCGACGTACGCCCACGAATCGATGTCGTCCCACCGCAGGTCGCTGAACGCGCCGTCGTATTCGAGCTTTGCGCCGGGTGCATCGAGCAGGGGGGCGAGTGCCGGGTCCGACCCGCCGAAGGTGACCCTGCCGCGTCCGTCGTCCATGCGGATGATCCATCCTTCCGTGCCGTCGGCCATGCGGACCGCCGCGGCATCGGATGCGGATTCGTCCGCGTCCCGTATGGGCGGCAGCGAGGGGGCGATGTTCCGCAGCCATTCGGTCAGTGCGCGCCCCCGGTCCGTGCCCGGCAGTCGGACGTACGCGAGCACGGCGTCGGCGGGCAGGCGGGAAGCGAGCGACGGTTCCGGTCGGCGCATGCCCGATAACCACGTCGCCGCGACCGCGACCGCCACGCACAGCGTAACCGCGAGGCCGATGGACAGTTGGCGTGCGAGGGGCTTCATTACAGATCGGAAAGGCGTTCTTGGGCGCTCTGGAGCGTCGGGTCCAGTTCGAGCGCCTTTTGCAGTTCGGCGCGGGCTTCATCATTCCTATTGGTTTCCGCGGCGGCCCATCCCAAGAGATCGTGGGCGATGGCATTGTCCGGGTGCGCGGCCACGGCCGATTGTGCCATCGCGTATGCCTCTTCTTTTTGGCCCGTTCCCAGCGCGGCCGTCACGAAGTCAGCGTAGGCGTCGATGCCGGCGCCGTCCGCGCGGGCGATCTCGTCAAGTTGTTGCAATGCCAACGTAGCGTCGCCCGTGGCGAACGCTTCGGCGGCAAGGAGGCGCTTCGCTTCGACTAGCGGCGCGAAACCGTTTTCGATCGCGTACTTCAGGTATGTCGTCGCCGCTTGATGGTCCCCGAGTTTCGAAAACGTGCGCGCGAGGAAGTATTGGATCTCCGGTTTTTGGGGATCGATGGCGTACGCGCGCTCGAGCGAGAGTTTCGCTTCGTCCGTGCGCTCCGTCGTCAGTTGGCAGAAGCCTTGTACGATCCATGCGTCGCGGTAATCGTCTTGTACCGCGAGCACCGACGAGAGCATGGGCAGCGCCAGTTCGCATTCGCCGACGTCGGCAAGCGCGCGGGCTAAGAGCGTCTGGCGGTGCGTCTCGGGACTGCCTTTGAACAGGTCGTATTCGTCGTAGGCGGCGAGCAGCGTTTTCGCGTAACCGCGCAGGGTGGGTTCCCATCCGCCGAGTACGGTCGACAATGCAGCGCGGGCGTCGTCGTGCCGCGCTTCGACCAGGGCGAGGAGGCCGAGGCCGTAGTGTTTCTGCGGAGAGTCCGCGGCGTCGGTCAACAGGCGGCGGGCGTCGTCCAGCGAGCCCGAGCGCAGGTCGATGATGCTTTCGAGCAGCACGAGGTCTTCGTCGCGTGCGCCGGCGGAGCGCATGGTGCCGAGCGTTCGCCGCGCCGCTTCCACGTTCCTTCGTTGCAGTTGTGCCTGGGCGAGTTTGCGCAGCGCCGTGAGACCACCGCCCGCTTCCACCGCGGTCGTATATTCTTTTTCCGCGTCGGCCCACTCGCCGCGCAGTGCAAGCAAGTCTCCTGCACGCAGGGCCGTGAGGGCGGCGTCGCCGCGTTCCACGGGGGTTGGCAGAGGGGAGATGGGGCGCAGCGTCGAACCCGATTCCGTCGTGTCCGTTCCTGTCCGTTGCAGCAGCGACCGGGCGTTGTCGAGTTGCCAGAAGAGAAAGCCTCCGATGAGCGCGACCGCGGCGAGCGCGAGGGCTGCTGGCACGGCAAGCGAACGGGAGAACGTCATGGGCACACAGCGTAGCAGTGCGCCGGGGCATGCGAAAATATTCCGACGGTGAACGACGTCGGTCGTTTACGCCGCTTTCTTCTTGCGCGTCTTCTTCGGCGTTTCGTCTTCGTCGGCGGGGGCTTCGTCGCGGATCGGCGTCAGTTCGCCGTCTTCCTCTTCGAGGGCGCCTGCAGCCACGGCGTCACGCGCGGCGGCTTCCGCCAGGTGTTTGGGGAGCACGGCTTCGATGGCTGCCCACTTGGCTTCGCCCACGCTCGGGAGGAGCGACGTCACCTGGTCGCCGACTTCGGCACGGTAGAACGTGACGGACGCAAGGAGCACGCGGTAGGACTTTCCTTCGGCAAGCACCTTGTATTGACCGTCTTCCTGGATGAGCACGCCCTTCACGATGCGGCGCTCGATCGGCGCGATCTGTTTGTAAATGAATTTGCCTTCGTCCGTGATCGTGAGCTTCATGCCGTCGCCTTCGACGAGCTTGCTCTTGGAGGCATAGTTGGCGGGTACCGGGTAGCTCTGGCCCGTGGAGTCGATCATGTTCTGTCCGTCGAAGACGCCCTCGATCATGCGACCGGAGACCGGCGCGCTCGGGGAGGGGCGCACGGCACGCGAGACGAGCCGTTCCTTCATCGGGTCCGCGACGCCGGTGAGCTCGCGAAGCATCGCGGTCGCGGTCTTGAGGGACTGCTGCGCGCTCTCGAGCAACTCTTGGATGTGGAGCAAACCGTCGTCGGACATGACAGGGGAGGGAAGATGGCTGGGTGGCTGGAGTTGGTGTGGATCAGAGTCGCGTTTCCGTTACCGTGATGTCGGATTCCGCGAGGCGCTTTTCCATTGTGGCGGCGGTCAGCAGGCCGGGTTGTGCACCCACCGAACCGACGACGCTCATTGCGTTTATAGTACCTGCACGGAGCGCAGTTGGCAAGTTTTTACCCGTGAGCAACGCCCACGTGGCACCCGTTCCGAATGCGTCGCCGGCGCCCGTGGTATCAACCACCGTGCAGTCCGCCGGGAGGCAGTGGTAGACGATCTTCCCGTCGGTCGCGAGTACGCCTTCCGCGCCGTCGGTGATGCACACGATCTTGGCTCCGAGGGCGAGGAGGCGTTTCATGGCCGAGAGAACGTCGGGTTCGCCCGTGAAGGTCAGCGCCTCTTCCTTGTTGAGGAGCAGGAGCGTGGTTTCGCGGAGCATGGCTTGGATGTTGGCGCGTTTCACGCCCATCTCGATCTGGCACCCGCCCGGGTTCCACGTCAGGCGGGCGTGGGGGATTTCCGTGAGAATGCGAATGACGTCGTCTTCGATCTGGCAGGCTTCTTCCTGGATGCTGTTGAGGTAGAGCCAATCGACCTCGGCGGCGGCGTCGCGCGCGAACGTGGCGTCTTGCAGGTGCTTGCTCGTGCCCGGGTGCTTCAGGATCACGCGTTCGCCGCTGCGGGCGGTGAGGATGATCGAGAAATCTGTGGCTTCGTTTTCGACCACCGTGACGTGCGCCGTGTCGACGTGTTCCTTGGCGCAGTTCTCGAGGACCGAGGCGCCCCACGGGTCGTCGCCGATGACGCCGCAGTAGGAGGCGGCGCAGCCCAGGCGGGCGAGGCCCACCGCGGTGTTATGCGCGCCGCCGCCGGACGCGCGGATGACTTCCTCCACCCGGATCTTGGACCCCAGGGGGAGTGTGAACGCACGCACGCGCTCGTTCTTATGGATAACCGCGTGGTCGGCCACGACGAACAGGTCGAAGGTCGCGCCGCCGACGGACATCGTTTTCGGCCTGCCCGCCGAAGTCCGAATGGCGTAGGCGGGCGTGTTCCCTTGCGTCATCGAACGGTTGGAAGCGATGCAAGGAAGGCCTTCACGCGCTTGCGTTCGGCCCTGCGGCGGAGCTGGTACCAGGCGCCTCCGCCGAGCGCGGCGAGCGCGCTGCCACCGAGGACCACGGGTAGGCCGGTGCTCGGGGTTTCCGGCGGATGATCCTGGAGGTTGCCCGGGGGATTGTTGATATCGAAGGGGATCGGGTCGCCCGCGGCCGGATGGAATCCGTCGCCGGAGGGGGTGCCGCGCGAGACGGCAGACAGATCTGCCAACTTCTTGCCGGTCGAGGTCACCGGGGTCAGGCGCAGGACGTACTCGACGCCGTTGAGCAGATCACGCAGCGCGTACTCCGTGAGTTCGCGGTTCAGGAGGCGCGTTTCGGTGAGCTGGTTTTCGACCAGACCGTACTCAAGCAGGTAGTGCGACAGGGGGGTGTCCGCGTCCACGGCCGTCCACTCCAGGCGCAGGCCTTGGTCCTCGGGAACGACCGTCAGTGACATGCCTTCCGGTGTGGCGGACACGACGCCGCTCTTGTCACTTTCGCGATCGCCCTGGAGAGCGGTCACGGTGAAGAAGTACCGTTTGCCTGGGGCGAGTCCGGCGATGGTCGCGTTCGAGGTGGGTTTCTCGGTATCGAGGAAGTAGCCGAACGACGTCGCTTTCTCGCCGACGTACACGCGGTACTGGTCCACCGGTTCGTCCGTTTCGATTTCGGTCCATGAGACGTTCACGCCGTTCACGCGAGGTTCCGCTTCCACGTCTTCCACGACGGGCAGCGCGGGGGAGCCGACGGTAAGGGTCGTGCGGAGTTCGGCGGTGTTGCCGGCCTTGTCGGTTGCCAGGAGCTTCGGCTGGTACTCGTCGGGTTGCGGGGCGGTGAAGAACGCTTGGTACGTGCCGGATGACGCGGCGGGGAGCAGCGTGATTTCC
Source organism: Candidatus Peribacteraceae bacterium (assembly GCA_031973095.1). Classification (GTDB taxonomy): domain Bacteria; phylum Patescibacteriota; class Gracilibacteria; order Peribacterales; family Peribacteraceae; genus DALYDP01. The sequence continues at coordinate 21,278 of DALYDP010000009.1, forward strand.
TGCACGGCGTTCGTGTCGCGTTGCGTGATCGTGAGGATGGCGGACTTGAGGCCCGCTTCGCTCTTCATGACGACCAAGACTTTCTCTCCTTCTTCCGGTTGTGCCGGGTTGAAGGTGATGTCGCCGATGGCCGGCGGGTCGGCGTCGAGGCGGAGGAGGACCGGTTCCGAGTCGTTGCCGCCGTTTTCGTCTTCCGCGCGGATGAGGTAATCGCGTTGGTCGGCGCGGAGGGGAACCGTGATGGCGAATTGTCCGTTCGTGTCAGTGGAGCCGGGGGTGTCCTGTGCGCCGCCGATGATCACCACGTTCGTGAATTTCGGTCCGGTGCCTTTGATGACGACGGACGAGCCGTTCACGGTGGAGCCGTCCGTCGGTTCCGTGATCGCGAGCATGCCGCCCACGGGATTGTTGTCGTCACCGGTCACCTCGACCGTCACGTCGCCGAAGATGGTGCGGTCGTTTTGGTCTTCCACGCGGAACGTCTGCTCGCCGGATTCCTTGAATTTCAGGACGAGGGGGAATTCCTTTTTACCGAGGTCGCGTTCCTTGAACGTGTATTTGCCGAAGTTGGGCAGCGTCGCGTCTGCGTCGGTCGAGGAGAACACGACCGTGCCCACGTAGTCCTCGATCACGTTGCCGTTTTTATCCACGGCGCTGATGGTGATCTTCGGTGCTTCCACGCCGAGGGCGAGCGTCGAGGGGGCGTCGATCTCGAAGCCGTCGATGACGTCGAAGTCGGCGACCTGCGCGTAGTAGAAGCGGCTGCCGTTGGCCATGCGGCTCGGCGGCACGTCTCCGTCTTCGCGACCGCCCACCGCGACGTCGTCGTCACCGCTGCGGATGGTTGCCGAGTCGACGAGCGGAATGCCGCTCAAGAGGTCGATGGCGCGGAGCGAAATGGTGCCGCGTTCGTGGGAGCGGACGCTGAAGTGCTGCTCTCCGTTGTCATCGGTTTGGGTGGTTTCGGCGTCCACATCGTCGTCGCCTCGACCGCTGACGAGCGTCGCGATGCGGCCGGGGAGAGGATTGCCGTATTGGTCGCGGAGGGTGACCGTCACGCTCGCCGCGTCTTCGCCGTCATCCGCGATGCGGGGCGTCCAGACGTCGATGGTCGAAAGCACGGGGTCGATGGCGTCGGGGAGTACGTCGAGTTTTCCGGCGTTTTCGCCGTCGACGTCGAATGCGTATGAACCCGCGCGTTGCGTGGAAGAGCCTTTCACCGTCAGCGTCGCGTCGCCGTTTTCATCGGCCGTTCCGCGCAATCCCACGATGCCGCCGTCGGGCGTTTCCATCTGCACCGCCACCGTGCCGTTGTTCCGCGCGCCGCTCACCAGGACATCGAAGCCGAGCCCCGCGATCGCGTCGGCGGGGAACTGCAACATCACGGCTGCAAGGGCGGTCGGCGGCACGATGATTCCCGCGAGCGCGGCGAACCGAATGAGGCGTTTTGTGTGTGAATACATCGGGTTAGTATACCATTTTTGGCTTCCCGCCTCAATTCCCTAGGCATATACCGGACATCTTTCGCATTGAATGTCCAGGGTAGTCCGGGGGTGCATTTCCCGCGATCATGCGTATGATGGCGGCCATGCGACGCTATCCAATCCTTCTTTCCGCCCTTCTCCTCGCCCTTTCCGCCTGCGGCGGGGGCACGACCGTCGAATGCGCCCAGCAATACTGGGATGGCGAAGTCGGCACGTGTTTGCCATCCGGTTGGCAGGTTTTGGATCGAGCGAATCTTGATGATCGAGGCGTGCCGGAAGAGGCCGTGGTGGCGTTCCAAACGGAAGAATCGATCGCCGGCCAGTACCTCACCATCGTGGTGACGCGCGAGAATTTGCCGGAAGAAGTCACGTCGTCGGAGTACAGCGAAGCGGGAGCCGCGTCGGTCACGACGTTGCCGGGCTACGCTCGCATCGACGAAACGAACGTGAAGATCGACGGTGAAAACCACATCCTCCACGCGTTCACGGCGCAGCCGAGCAAAGACCAGCCCATGGCGCGTTTCTACCAGCTGAGCTTGGCCAAAGGCCGCACCGGCTATACGTTCACGGCAGCGACGCCCGTGTCCATCGATGAGTCCGCCGAAGAGCGCATCACTGCGATCCTCGTGAATGCTACGCTCCAGGCGCCCGCCGCCGACGCCGCGACGGAAGAGTGATCCGGCTTCGCCTCCGGGCTACGCCGAGATCGCGCCTTTGCGGTCGCTCCGCGGCCAGGTATTGTCTGGGCCGCCCGGCTTCGCTTGTGAGCTACGCCGCGGCTGCGTTCTTTCGATCCCGTCCGGCTTCGCTTCCGAGCTTCGCCGCGACATTGGTGCCGTAGCCAAGTAGTAAGGCAGGGGTCTGCAAAACCCCCATGCGCGGGTGCAATTCTCGCCGGCACCTCCAATAAAAGCGCGAAAGACACCGCTCCGCGGTTTCTCTCGCGAGTTCTCTTCCGGGCAAGGAGTCGCTCCAGCGCGGCAAAGCCGACGCTTCGCGACCATTGTT
>DALYDP010000010.1:0-4936 GCA_031973095.1 Candidatus Peribacteraceae bacterium
GGCTTTTCGCCTTTGGCCGTGTCGGGGATGACGATGCCGAACGACGTGACTTGTTCCGCCTCGATCGGCATGACGACGACGCGGTCGCCGAGCGGCTCGATCGTGACCGAGAGTTTAGGGAGCGATGACGCTGCCATACGGGAAGAGGGGATAATGGGAAATAAGGGGTAGCAGTCGAAGGTTCCGGCTGCTAGCAGTCGGTATTGTAGAGTGCTAATGCGCGCAGTCAAGAATCTACGGAAACACATAGTTGTGATTCGTGACGGGAGGTATATCGTTTTTTCATGGTTCATCGCATCGCCGCCGTCGGCATCGCACTCACGATCGCATTCGCTCCTGCCTCCGTTTCCGCACAGTCGCGCTTCCGCGGAAAATCTCCCACGCTGCTCGATATGTTCCCGCGTGAGCAGATGGACTGCGGCAAACACGGTTGGGTGTTCGACGGGTTATCCGGCGGTCGGATGTCGCTCACGGCCTGCATGTTGAAGTATCGAAATAATGCAAAAAAGAGCCCATTCGGGCCGCTGTGAAGTTGCAAATGTATATAAAATAGTTTAAAATAGTATATTAACATGGAATTGCCCGCATACCATTCGCCGGAGGTCGAAACGTACGTCGATGCCGTCACGGGTGCCATCGGCGCCAAGCGCGCGGAGTTCGCGAACGTACTGTCGGAGGCATCGGCAGAGTGGGATGCCATCGTGGAGTCACTGGAGAATCTGACGGGTTCGTGGAACCCCGTCGAGCTCTACACGGCGGACAACATGGATACGGAAAAGACGGCGTTCCTCGACACGTACAGACGCGGCGATGACTACGTGCCGTCGTTCACGTATCCCGATGCGGAATCGTTCGACGTCGATACAGTCCGCCCCGCACTTGAGGCGCTGCGCACGCGCGCCATGGCGATGCCCGCGGTCAGTGATCACGACCGCCTCGACCGTATCATGCTCCTCGCCAAAATCGACGACGACTTCGCGACGTGCAACATCGCCGAAGGCATGAAAACCGGAAATGACGCCCTCGTGAAGCGCGGATGTCGAGCGAAGTATCCCGGCGGTGATGCGGAGCTGACGGCGTTCGCGACGGAAACGTTCGCACAATTGCTTTCGAGTCCACCGCCCGACGTACCGTCGCTGTTGAACGAAGAAGAGAAAAGCTATTTGAAGAATCGGAAGATGTCCCCGGACGAACAGGCCGAGGCATTCGCGTGGGCATTGAAGAAACTGGAGATCTATCGCGATCCGGGTACAGAGGGCGACGGATTCCAGGTGATCAAGGATCAGAAAGCCACCGCGCTCGATGTGCGCGACAAATCGAAACGCGGCGCCACGGTCGTCATTCCGACAAATCGCGACGGCGGGATGACCGCGGACGAACTGTGCGCGCTTATTGAACACGAAATCGGCGCCCATGCGCGCCAGGCAGTGAACGGCAAAAGGCTCTTCCGATTCGGAGGCGGCGCACTGCGCAAAGACGACGAAACGCTCTACGAAGGGCTCGCTATTCGCTACGAGTGGGAGTTTATGGAGAAGCAATTCGGCAACGTGCGCCACGACATGGACTTGAGCACGCTGTACGTGTTCGCCGTCGACATCGCCGAAAAGGGCGGCACGTTTCGCCAGGTGTTCGAGGACCAGCTCGAGCGCCGCATCCGGTTGAAGTTACATGTCCCCGTCGATCGACCGGTGCCGACGAAAGGGGAGATGGACGCCGCGGCGTACGAAGAGTGCTTGGGCAAAGCATGGCGCACGACGTACCGCGTGATGCGCGGCCACACCGATACGACCAACAAAGAGGGATTCGCCATGGCGAAGGATCTCGCGTATTTGCGCGGTTGGCTCATGGATCGCCAGTTGCTCGAAGCCGGCCAGGGCCACGCGAACGAAGCGGCGATCATGTCGGCCGAAGGCTTGCGGTCGCTCGCCGCGATGCGGTTCACGCCCGAAGACGTGCCCGTGAAATACCAACCCATCGGCGAGGAATACATGAAGATGTTGCTTGCGCAGCGCAACGCCTGATCACCCGCGCTGCGCCTCGCGCAAAAGCAACCTGGCCAGCAGTTCGTGTTCGCGGTGCACGCCGTCGTGTTCGGCTTCCTCGTTCATACCGGCGGGGGAGTTGAGTTCTATCAAGAACCATTTCCCGTCCGCGCGGCGTGCCACGTCGACCGAGTAGTAGCGCGAGGGGAAGTGATCAAGGCGTCCGTCGATGGCCTCCACCATTTCCCACGCGTCGAGCGGTACTTCGCCGTCGTCGAGGATGCGGAACGTGCCGCCCTGCGAGAGTCCGTAGACGAGCTTTCCCGGTTCCGGTGATTTCACCGCCACGAGCGCAAGGATGCCCGCGATGATGATGAACCGCAGGTCGTGGCGCCCCTCGCAGATGCCCGGGATGCCGGCCGACGTATCGATCCATTCCTGCACCACGATGGGGTACGTGTGCTCGGCGGCGAGCACTTCGTCACGCGAGCCGATGACAACGCCCCAGCTGCCGGCGCCCGCAACGGGTTTGGCGACGATCTTCTCGCCGGGCACGCGCTTCACCGCGTTCTCGAGTTGCAGCTTGGTGCGCACCACGATGCTCGCGGGGCTCACGTCCTTGAAGGTGCGGTACGTCGCGGGTTTGTCGTTGCAGAACGCGTGGAACTGCGGATCATTCACCACCTTCGTGCCGTCGTCGAACTCCAGGTCTTCGCCTTTATTGAGCACGATGTCGGCTTGGATGGGTCCTTGCTCCTCGCGCATGTTTCCGTCTTCCGGCCAGAAGCACCGCGTGAAGGTGCCGGCCCCCACGAACGTCTCGGAACCGCGGACGAAGCAACACCTGCCGCCGAGGTCCGCGATTTCGCGCGCGAGCTCCAGGTATCCGCGCATGTACGAACCGTTCTGCTTGTTGAACGGCGCCCCCATGGGCTCGGGATCGGTGAAGTACACGGCGACGAGGGGTTTCATGCGTGGGCGGCGGAAACGAGGGTGTCCATGAGCAGGTCTTGGTAACGCGGGTACGACACGCCGTAATCGCGCGTCGAGAGGCCGGGCTTGCTGTTGAGCTCGATGACGTACCACGTTCCGTCGGCGTCGCGCGCGCAGTCGACGCAGAACACGCGGTGCCGCGACATGGGGCGGAAGACATCATCGACCGCGAAAGCGATGTCCAGGGCTTCCGTGGGTCGGTTCTCGGGTAACACTTCGATTTCCTTGCCGCCTTTCGATACGTTCGAAATGAGCGTTCCGGGTTTTGCGCTACGCGCGTACGTCAGGGCGACTTCGCCATCGATGAGGATCGTGCGCAGGTCTCCGACGCCCTCGATGATCCCGGGAATGCCGCCGGAGGTATCGACGTACTGTTGCACGATAACGGGGAATTCGTGGTTTGCGGCAAGAACCTCGGCGGGGGATCCGATGACCACCCCTTTCGCTTCCGCGCCGTCGACGGGTTTGGCGACGACCATCGGAGAAGGCCAGTCGGAGAGAATGCGTTCCAGCGCCGCGCGGTCTTTCGCTTCCACGGTTTTCGGCGAGAGGTCGGGGAAGAGTTCGATCGTCGCGCGCTTGTCGGTGCAGATGCGGTTCATCTCCGCGTCGTTCAACAGTCTCGAGTGCGCGTCGCCGACGAAGTAACCCTTGTCGTAGACGAGGTCGAGGTCGATCGTGTCTTCTTTCCTGGCGAACGTCGTCCCGTCGAATTCCCAATAGCCCTCGAACCTGTTTCCGCCGCGGAAGCTGGAAAGCCCGCGCACGATGCAGAATCGAGCGCCGCGGTCTTCGATGCCTTTCGCCACTTCGTGGTATGCCTGCACGTACTCTGCGTGGTTGAACGGATAGTCGTCGTAGCCCGGTGAGTCGAAAAAAACGCCGATGCGTTTCCGGGGGTGTTTTCGCGGATGGTCCACGCATGCATCGTACGCCCGTTCGCGTGGGAAACAATTGACACAAAAATAGGAGAAAGTAGGTATTCAAGGCAATGTACGATACACTGTTTCCTGGTACACTCGGACGCATGGACGTGCAGTTCGGCGTCTCGCTCGCCACGGCCCTCGCGGTGTTCGCCGTTCCGCAGATCGAGCGTCTTACTCCGGTTACGATGACGGATTCAGCGTGTCCGTCCATCGCGACGCAAGAGCTGCCCGCGTCGATCGACATGGGCCGCGTCCGCGACGCATGGTTCGGGTGGTACAACGACGAGCGTTCCAAAGACGGCCTTCCGCCGTATTCGCCAAGCGGCGTACTCGACCACACCGCGGGCAATTGGTCGTACTACGCCGTGAAGCGCGGCACGATCGATCACAAACGCTCGCCACAAGCGCCGTATTACGATTACGCGGGAATCGAACGCTGGTTTTCGGATCGCGGCGTGACGTTCGACAACGTCCGTTCGAAAACCTTCACGGAGAATATCGGCTGGGGCGTTTTCTCGTGCCGTGATCGTGATTGCACCGACGAGCTCATCGCCGCGATCCGTACGACGTTTGATTTCTTCTTGGCCGAGAAAGGGAAAGCGTACAGCCCCCACTACAACGCCATCGTGAGCGATGCCTTTACGCAAATGGGTCTCGGTATCGCCCTCGATCCTGCCCGTAAGCACTATTACCTGACGGCGCATTTCGCGACGTCGCTTGCCTCCGTTCCGGCGGATTGCCGGTAGGGGTTGGCATGGACGCCGGCCGCGTCTCCGGTACACTTCGCGCGCAGCTCTTTCATTATTTCCGGACACGTGCGCCGCAGCGAACGAATCAACCGCCGCGCTGCAGCAGCTCTTTGCCGGAAAAATAGTTCGTGAAAGAAAACCCGGAGGGGTGTCTTTCGCGCACATGCCCAGATGGCGAAATTGGTAGACCTGCCTGCCGGCAGGCAGGCGCGTACGCTGTTATTGCTGATCCTTCCCTTGCTCGCGATAAAAAATGTCATCTGCCCAGATGGCGAAATTGGTAGAC
>DALYDP010000010.1:5036-14998 GCA_031973095.1 Candidatus Peribacteraceae bacterium
CTTCCCTTGCTCGCGATAAAAAATGTCATCTGCCCAGATGGCGAAATTGGTAGACCTGCCTGCCGGCAGGCAGGCGCGTACGCTGTTATTGCTGATCCTTCCCTTGCTCGCGATAAAAAATGTCATCTGCCCAGATGGCGAAATTGGTAGACGCGCACGCTTCAGGAGCGTGTGGGAGCAATCCCTTGGAGGTTCGAGTCCTCTTCTGGGCACCATCCGACTTCGTTCCTGCGGGAACTACGCCGCGATAGACATACTGTAAACATAAATGTCCTTGCCACGGCGTAGCTCGAAGCGAAGCCGGGCTCTTCTGGGCACCAGAAATTGTCAATTTATACAAATAATGGTATAATTGTCATTATGAATGCTTTTGAGAAAGGCAAAAAAGGGCAAGATTCTATTGAAATTTTCAAAGACCTTTCAGGAGAATCTTTCGATGTGAAAAGTGTATATGATCCCTCGATTACATCTATTCTACCTCGTCTGAAAAGAAACTTGGATAATGGAAATGTGGAAGTTAGGTCCCTATCATCTCTTTTTCAAAGGTTAGGATTAGATGAATGTGCCAAAGAATTGGAAGCTGAAAGAGATCATTATGTTCAAAACACTAAGGAATTTTTGCAACTGTATGCGAAATTGTTCAATGAAAGGATAGCCAAACTTCCTTTGTATTTTCAGAAGCAATATGAACACTGGGAAAGGATTTGTAGAGATGACCCAGAACATGCTGGTCATTTTACAAACAATGCCCGAATAGCAGAGGCAATATATTCTCGAAAGGGATTGGCTAAATTAGGGTTACTTAGTTCTTTTGACGAATCTGAATTTGAAGCAGCTTTGCCTTGGCTTCAGAAAACTATAAAACTTTTGACTAACACTGAAATACAAAATGCATTGCAGGATGGGAGAGATGACATTGAGCTAAAAACAGGATTGCAAAATTTGTTAGATTTTCTAGTTACCTGGTGTCCAAAAGCAGGTATTTCTCCTGAAGACTTGGATTTTGGTTGTGAAGATAATAAGAGAAAAATCGAAAAAATGCTTACAGGGTATTATCAAGAGTTCGTCCAAATAACAGCTGATGCCCAACAAAGGCTTCAGCAAATGACAGCTAAAATTAATGCTGCTGTAGGCTTGGCTTTAGTTTCCGATTGAGTTCAATAACGATTTCAAAATAGTAACCCGAAACTCCCATGTCACCATCCGGCTTCGTCTGTGGACTATGCCGGTCTTGCATTCATGCGTTCACTTCTTCGGCGGGTCCTGCCACAGCCCGAGGACGTTCCCGAAGGGGTCTTTCATGTAGCAGTAAAAGCCCATGCCCATCATGTCCGTTTTCGGCATGACGACCGTGGCGCCTTTGGCTTCCATCTGCGCGACGCGCTCATCGATCGATTTCACGTGAATGGCGAACACGGGCATTTTCACTTTGTCGTTCTTGAGGATGATGCCGCCGTTGATGGCGCCGGGTTTGAGCGGGTTGCGGGTGGTTTCATCGATGGGCGTCGTGTGGACGCCGACGTACGTCGAGCCGTCGGGCATCGGCCAGTCTTGGAGAGTCCACCCAAAGATAGGGCCGTAGAAGTCGCGGGCCTTCTGCAGGTCGTCGACCGGAAGCTCGAAGTGGACGATCGGATCCATAACGGGGCGGGGGAATGGTGTTAGCGTAGCGAGGACACGGGCGCGATGTCGAACCGTGCCTTTTTCAGGCAGTCCGATACGAGGATGCGTACCGCGGTTTCGAGATCCCGGACGCGCATTTCGGCGTCGAAGAGCATTTCGAGCGGCGCGTCGCCCGCGCGGGGCAGTGCGGGATGGAGGACGAATTCCACCACGTCCGCGGCGTGATTGGCGAGCTCCGCGCAGAATTCATCCGGTGTGAGCGGTTCGCGCATCGCTTCGCCGACGTTCCAGCAATATTTATTATGACGAACTATGGGTGCATCCCATTGCAGCGGCGGAGGATTGTCATCAAAGAGATCGCATAGGTGTTCTTTCCACCACGACATGACCGCGCCTATTGCATCGAGGTGGAAGTCGCCGTGCGTACTGACGTGTGCCGGATCGCTCCCGACCGCATCGCGGAACGTCGTGAGTTGTCGCCGCGCATCATCACGCGCTTTCCGCTGGATCTCCGGCTGTTCTCCGAGCGATGCCCCCTTCGCCCGCAAGCCCCGCGCCATCGCCACGCGATCGGCATCCGAAATATTCGATAGTTCGAAGTGCAGTCCGACGGATACAAGCGGGTGCCCGGACATGGTCTTCGCGCGTCCCGCTGCTCCGTCTGCCTCGATGAGGTATTCCGCGCAGACATGTGCGTTCGCTTGTTCGGCCAAGTGGACGATGCCGCGATCGACCGAGGCGAAGCCTGCGTCGTCGCACACGATAAGGAGTTTTTGCGAATTCATAGCGAGGCGGTCGAGTGTACGCGGGTGATGCTTCCGTGTCAGCGGTTACTCACGCACTTGGAGTCAAAGTAACCGTGCCGAAAAGTCATCCGTTCGTATTGTTGGTTTCGGTGGTCGCCTTCGTTATTCCTTCGGCACGAACTTTATGCTCAACGAATTCACGCAGTGCCTCGTGTTCTTCTCGGTCAGGCATTCGCCGATGAACACGTGGCCCAAATGCCCGCCGCAGTTCGCGCATTCGATCTCCGTGCGGAAACCGTCCGGATCGGGCAACAGGTGTACCGAGTTTCCGATGAATGCATCGAACGCAGGCCAGCCGCACCCGGCGTCGAACTTCGATTTCGATGAAAAAAGCGGCTGGTCGCACCGCCTGCATACGTAGGTTCCTTCTTTATAGAAGTTGTCGTACTCGCCCGTGAACGGCGCTTCGGTTCCTTTGTGGACGATGATCGCGGTTTCCTCGGGGGACAATCGATTGATCTTCATGTGCGCATGGTACCAGCGCACGGTGTGATGTTCGCTTGTCGTCGACGGCGAACGCGCCCTACACTGGGGTCGATGTCCAGGACGAACCTCCACCGCTTCGCTGAAGGATTCCTGCTCTTATTCGTCGCTGGTTCTATCTTGTGGCGCGGCGGCAAAAGCGTCGACGCGACCTGGGCACTCGGCATCGTGACGGTCGTCGTGCTCGCTGCGTCCGCGCGGCTTCCTTTCCTGCGTCCGTCGACCGCCTCCAAGATCCAGCCCATGACGGTACCGTTGCCCCTGTGGGGAATGGTTTTATTTTTTACCGCCTGGAGCGCACTTTCGTTCCTCACATCGGCCACGCGCACATACGGCCTCGACGAGATCGTGCGTGACGCATCGTGCGTCCTCCTCTTCCTATGGATCGTGCGCCGCGCAGGCAACGCCCGCGCCAGCGGTTTGTTCGACGGCTTCCTCTGGGTGGTCACGCTCGCCGGCGCCGTCGCGGTATCGTTCGGGCTTGCGGTATACGTGTTCCAACCCGTGAACCGCTTCGTGGGCACGTTCCTGGACTGGCGCTTCCACACCGATTATTGGCCGAACGCGTGGGCGCAGTTTACGCTCTTGGCATGGCCGCTCGCGGCGCTGCTGGCGGGCAGGGCGAAGACAGCCTTCAACCGCTGGGCATGTGCGGGAATCGCAGGACTGCTCGTCGGTTCGCTTTTCCTCAGCTACTCCCGCGGTGGGTTCATCGCGTTCGCCGGACAGGCGGCGCTGCTCGTCGCGTTCTGGGGATACCTCGCGTTTCGCGACGTGCGCGTGACGAAGATGGTGTCGAAGGCTTGGAAGCCCGCCGTGGCGATCGCGATAGGCGCACTCTTCGTCGCGCTCGCATTGTTCGGTGGAGCAAACGCACTTCGCTCACAGCGGTACGACGTCCAGTCCGTCGGCGACAAGGTCGCGTTCCGTGCCGCCGAAGGCACGTCGTCCATCGACGAACGCGCGCAATTCTTCGGGCAAGCCGTCGAATTGTCGTTCGAGCGACCGCTGCTCGGCTACGGTCCGTACAGCTTCCGTTTCGCACAGCCGCATCTCATGGCCGACGTGTTCGCCACGTCCGACCATCCGCACAACGTGTTCCTGAAGTACGCGGCCGAGCGCGGTTGGCCGGCTGCCATCGCGTTTTTCGTATTCCTTTTGTATGTGATCGGCCTGTCGCTCCGGCACCTCTTGCTCGATCGCAAGACGGATTGGTCGATCGGCAATGATGCCGACACCATCGTGCTGCTCGTGGCGGTCCTCGGCGTACTCGCCCACAACCTCATCGACTACAACCTGCAGTTCGTAGGCATCGCGTTGCCGTTCTGGATGGCACTGGCACTCTTGTCCGTCCACCTGGCCGAGAAACGTCCGATCAGCCGTGCATCGTTCTCCCATTGGAGGATCTCGCGCGCCCTCTCCCGCATCGAGACCGTCACCGCGGTCGCCTTGCTCGCCATCGTGGCATGGGAAGGGTCGTTCCTCGTCGTGTCATCCCTCGGGCGGCGCGCGGAAGCCCGCGGCGAAAGCAGGCAAGCGCTGGCCTGGTACGAGCGCGCCACGCCCGAATGGTTCAGCCGCGACCTCCTGCTCGCCAGGGCCCGACTGCTGGCACAAGAAGGCCTGCTGGACGAAGCCGACGCCGCTCTTGAGGATTCCGTGAAGGAGAATGCCATCGACCCTCGGACCTGGCGGATCCGCGCCGAGCTGGCGACGCGCAGGGGCCAGTCGGGCATGGCGCTGCTGTATGCCGAACACGCCTATGACCTGGGTCGTTATACCGATCTGGGAATCCTGCGGACGTTGCTCGAAGCATCCATCGCCACGGGGCAGGAAGAAGCCCTGAAGGCGCGGAAGCAGGAGTTTGACGCCTTGTTCACGGCCTACGCCGAGGCGATCAATGCCAATGTCCACTTCATTGCCCTTGGCGAAAGCGTCGAAGAGCTTGATCGGGTGGCCGTTCTCATGGCCCGTCTCTTCCCGACGGATGAAGCACGCTACGAAAAGATCGCCGCGGAGGCGGCTGAACACGCTAAGGGCGAACGGGCCAGATTTGAGGCCCGTCCGGCCGGTTTGCTGTGGTGATTGTTTTTGTGGCTTCCATTAGCCTAAAAGTCATCACATTTTCGAGTTATTTATCGCGGCGTTCCACACCCGCTCTTTTCGGTTATTCCTGAATTTTGGTGCTATTGGGCCTATAACGTGGTCAATAGGCACTTTCGTAGATACAAAAGCGACTCATCGTCCCGCTCCGTGATCCCGTTCCCCGATGAGTGATGGTGGGTCGCCCCCCGGTGGGAGCGTCGATTGCGTCTTTCGCTGCAGGCCTCAGTCCACTCTTAGTGGATCGTCGGGAGGCTGATCACCATGCTCAGCGAGAGGATGGTGATGCACGCAACGTGCATGAGCACGAGGGGCAGCGAAGCAGCACGGTGAGTCGTGAACTTCACGGTATCCATAGTAGATCCCCAGAGGGGACCGCAGGAGTGTACGGAGGGGGTTTTTGTTGTCGAGTTATACTTGTTCTACTCCTGTGTACAACACATTCCAGCCGCTTGGGCCGGGAAGAGGGGATTCGGTATAGTTATCAACGCCCCTGGGCGATGTTCGTTACACCATACTTGTATAAAATTTGTATACAATGTGACCTTATTTAGGAGTCTTTAGGGTATTCACAAAATAAAATTATGTTTCTTAGTATACTTTATAAGTCGTAACGGGCTGATTGCGTTGTGAGTGGCATTGCACTAGCGTGTTCTTCGTATGGAGCATCCTGCGCCTACTGACGATATCCGGCATGACATACCGCCTATTGCTGCTCCTGTGTCGTGCCGAGAGTATTACGATGGATGGGATACGATTAACGAGGCCGTGAATCGTGTTCTTAAAAGCACAGATTGCAGTGGGGAAATGCGTGATCATGCTCATAAGGTCGACTTCTACAATTTGAAAGTGGGTTACATGCTAAAACCCGCCACGAAGTTGCATCCCGGATACGTTCGATCGACAAATCTTCCCGATAGAATTCGAGTCGCGACGCGGAAAATTTTGTCGTATGCAGGACTCCTGACGTAGACCCGTTATCCGAAAAAAGCGTTTGGTGGTGTTGCAAAGATTTTTGACAGGGTAACGATGATGGGCGGGGCGACAGGAACCTTCTTTCGCTTCGGCAAAATCAGGGCAAGCTCGATCTGGCTTGCCATGAGGAGCCTTGCGATGAATGGTCGGGACGACCCGTCTACGCTTGTGAGCTACGTCGAGGTCTTTTCGTTATCCGATAGTTATGCTCTATGGAAATCACGGCGTAGTCCGGAGACGAAGCCGGATGGTCGGGACGACAGGACTCGAACCTGCGGCCTTACGGTCCCGAACCGTACGCTCTACCAACTGAGCTACGTCCCGACGAATGGACCACGATGCTACGAATGATAATGCAACTGAGCGGAGCCTGTCCCGAGCCGCGTCGAGGAATCCCGACGGAAACCGACCGCGAGATAGTAGGGGATCGCGGCGGCCGAGCCAACAGCTTCATACAGGTCACGCGAAACGGCATCAAAGCGGCTGAAGGCTGCCTATTGCCAAGTTCCAAATATTGTGGGAATATACTTCGGCATATGAAGCATCTCTTCCGAACCGGCCTTCTCTCGCTACTGGTTATGCTTCCGGTGGCCATATCCGCCCAAAGCGCGTTCATCACGCGCGCGGACTTCGTGGTGAACATGATGGCCTCGAAGGGCCTCTACGGAACGGGCGGCAGCTGTTTCCCCGACGTGACCACCCAGGCATTCGCGCCCGCGGTCTGCGAAGCGAAGGCGAGGGGATTCGTCACCGGCTTCGGGGACGGACGCTTCCACCCGAACCAGCAGGTCACGCTCATCGACGCCGCCGTCATGGCCATGCGCCTCGAGCGCGTGTCGCTGCCGTACGATGCGATTTGGTATCGCCCGGCTCTCGAAAAGCTGGCCGATTGGAATGCGATACCGGATTCCATCCTCTCCATCGGGAGCCCGCTGTCGGTGTCCCAAGCGAACGAGGTTCTTATTTCCGTCCGTAACCGCGGCGACGACAGCGACGACAATAACGATGACGACGTGGAGCACGACGACGACAACGACGATTTGACCGTGAGCATCACGGAGAGCGACGACGAAGTGGACGAAGGTGATACGGTCACGTACCGCATCCGCATTCAAAACGATGACAATGATGACGTCGAAATCGACGTCCGCGCCGAATTGGATGATGATATGTCGTTCGTTTCCGCAAGCGACGACGGGGATGAAGACGACGACGTCGTCGAGTGGGATAACGTGGAAATCGACGACGATGATGACGTGGTGCTGACCCTCACGGTGCGCATCAAGAGCAGCGCCGGCGACAGCGTGAAGCTGCGCGTGGAAGCCGATGACGAAGTGGACGAAGAGGAAACGGATATCGATAACGGAAGCAATGACGATGACGACGATGACAACGAGGAAGGCGACTTCGACATCACGATCGAGGATTCCGATGATCCGGTCGAAGCGGGTGACACCGTCACGTACCGCATCAAGGTCGAGAACAACAGCAACGACGATGAGCGCGTGGATGTGATCGCCGACTTGGACGAGGACATGACGTACGTTTCCTCCACCGATAACGGCGACGAAGACGACGGCGAAGTGACGTGGGACGACGTGGATATCGACGAGGACGACGACGTGACGCTACTCCTCACCGTGCGTATCCGCAGCGGCGCCGACGACGGGGACACCGTGCGCCTGCGCGTGAAGGCCGAGGACGCGAAGGAGACGGAGAATACGGAAGTTGACGATGGAAACGGCAACAACAATGACGACGACGAGAACGTCACCGTGTCCATCACCGAAGTCGAAGACCCGGTCGAGGAAGGCGCCGTGATCACGTATCGCATCCGCATTACCAACGACGACAATTCGACGGTGATCGTCGATCCCGTCGCGTCCCTCGACCAAGATACGTCGTTCGTCTCCGCCAGTGACGGCGGTGATTTGGACGGCGATGACGAAGTGAACTGGGAAAACATCTCGATCGCGCGCAACGAGACGAAGACACTTCTCTTGTCGGTTCGGCCGCGCAGCAGCGTCCGCGACGGCGACACGGTTTCCCTCACGGTCGAAGTGGGTGACGACGAGGATGAGGAGGAGACGGACATCGAGGATAACAACGACGGCAACGGTGACGTGCGCGTGTCGATCACGGATTCCAGCGACCCCGTGGAGCCCGGCGCGTTCGTGACGTACCGCATTCGGGTCGAAAACCTCGATAACGACGACACGACGGTCGACGTTCGCGCACGCCTCGACGGCGACATGGTGTTCGACTCGGCTTCGGATGATGGCGACCTGTCCGGCAGCGAAGTCCGCTGGGACGACGTGGACGTGGACGGCGACGACGAGGTCGAATTGACCCTTCGGGTACGTATCCGCACCACCGCCGACGACGGCGATACCCTCCGTTTGGACGTCGAAGCCGAGGATGACGAAGACAGCGAAACGACCCGCATCGAAGATTGACGCGTTTCTTCTGTCCATGCGCCGCTTTTACCTCTATTGTTTGACCATATGACCACAGCCCCGACGGGCGGAGACAGTTTCAGCGGACTCGGCATCGCGCCGGCCATCCTGGAGGTGCTCGACCGCAACAAATACACCGTACCGACCCCCATCCAGAAGGCGGCCATTCCCGGCTGCATCGAAGGAAAGGACATGATCGGCGTCGCGCAGACCGGCACGGGCAAAACGCTCGCGTTCGGCATCCCGATGATCCAGGCCATGCTCCAGGGCAAAGGCCACGGTCTCGTGGTTCTCCCGACGCGCGAACTCGCGCTCCAGGTCGACGAAACGCTCCAGAAAATCGGCGGACCGCTCGGCGTACGCACCGCGGTGCTCATCGGCGGAGCGTCCATGAACCTGCAGCGCACCATGATCCGCAACAAGCCGCACATCGTGGTCGCCACGCCCGGCCGCCTCATCGACCACCTCGAGCAGAAGACGATCACGCTCAAGTCCGTCGCGATACTCGTGCTCGATGAAGCGGACCGCATGCTCGACATGGGCTTCGCCCCGCAGATCAACAAGATCCTCGCCGAAGTCCCCAAGACCCGGCAGACCATGCTCTTCTCGGCCACGATGCCGACGGAGATTGTGTCGATCGCGACCAAGCACATGCAGCTTCCGCTCCGGGTGGAGGTCGCCACGCAAGGCACGACCGCCGAACGCGTGGAACAAGAGGTGATCATCGCGCGGCGCGACATGAAGACGCAGCTCCTCCAAAAACTCCTCGCGGACCATGCGGGTTCCGTTCTCGTGTTCTCGCGCACCAAGCACGGCGCCAAGAAAATCACGAACGTGGTGAAAGCGATGGGCCACACGGCCGCCGAAATCCACAGCAACCGCTCGCTCGCGCAGCGACGCGAATCGCTCGACGGTTTCAAATCCGGCAAATACCGCGTGCTCGTGGCCACGGACATCGCCGCGCGCGGTATCGACGTCACGGGCATCGAACTCGTGGTGAACTATGACCTTCCCCAGGATCCCGCCGACTACGTGCACCGCATCGGCCGCACGGGGCGCGCGGGACGTTCCGGCAAGGCCGTGTCGTTCGCCCTTCCGGAGCAGGCCGGCGACATCCGCAGCATCGAGCGCCTCACGCGCGTCAAGATTCCCACGAAGTT
Source organism: Candidatus Peribacteraceae bacterium (assembly GCA_031973095.1). Classification (GTDB taxonomy): domain Bacteria; phylum Patescibacteriota; class Gracilibacteria; order Peribacterales; family Peribacteraceae; genus DALYDP01. Next base: position 14,643 of record DALYDP010000010.1, read on the forward strand.
TCCCAGCGATCTCGGCGAATTGCCGGCGCTCAGCTCATCGGTCGAGGCCGTGTCCTGGGCCCGCGAACCGCGCGAATCGTCCGGTGGCCACCGTCACGGCGGCCCGGGCGGCCATCGTTCCGGCCCCCCGCGTCGCGGTTCGGGTGGCGGTGGTTCCAGGGGCGGCGGTTTCCGCCGCGGTCGTTGAGGACTGGCGTCGGTCGGGTGTACACTGCGTCACCGCGTCCCCATCCCGTCATGCTCTCCTTCGATACCTACGAAATTCTCGGCGTCATCCTCTCCGCGGTCGCGAGCATCGTGATCGGCGGGGCATGGTATTCGCCGTTCCTGTTCGGCCCCATGTGGATGCGGGAGAC
>DALYDP010000010.1:15098-23298 GCA_031973095.1 Candidatus Peribacteraceae bacterium
CATGAGCTACTGCTCGCGATCGTGACGGGTGCCATCGTTTCCTGGTCCATCCTCGCATGATGCCCGAAGCCGGCACCGCGGCGCCCGCCTTCTCGCTCGCCGATCACGAGGGCACGATCAGATCGTTGTCCGACTTCCGCGGTTCGTGGACGGTCGTGTATTTCTACCCGAAGGACGACACGCCCGGTTGCACCACGGAGGCGTGCGCGTTTCGCGACGCGTACGACGAATTGAAGGAGCAGGGGATCGTCGTGCTGGGCATCAGCCCCGATTCCGTCGAAAGCCACGCCGCGTTCGCCGCGAAACACCGCTTGCCCTTCACGCTGCTCGCCGACCCCGCGAAAAACGTCATTCAATCCTACGGCGCATGGGGCGAGCGTTCGATGTACGGCAAAAAATACATGGGCGTGATCCGCAGTTCGGTGTTGGTCGATCCCGATGGAAACGTGGCGAAAACGTACCCGAAAGCCTCGCCGAAAGAACACGCGGAAGAAATTCTTGCCGACGTGCGCGCACTCCGGAGGTGAATCTGCTAGGATGGGGCTGTTTCCTTCCCTCATCCGACCATGAAACGTTCACCTTGGTTCTTCGGCGCGATCGCGGTCGTCGTCCTTCTCGCGCTATGGGTCCTTTCCGGTTACAACTCGCTCGTCACGGAGCGTCAAAATATCGAAACGGCCTGGAGCCAGGTCGAAACGCAGTACCAGCGCCGGTTCGACCTCATTCCGAACCTCCAGGCGACGGTACGTGGAGCCGCGAACTTCGAACAAGAAACGTTCACCGCGGTCACGGCCGCGCGTTCGCAGTGGCAGGACGCCGGTTCGCGCGACGAACAAGTCGCCGCCGCCGGTCAATTCGACAGTGCGTTGTCACGCTTGCTCGTGACGGTCGAAGCCTATCCGCAATTGCAGGCCACGCAGGCGTTCCGCGACTTCATGACGCAGCTCGAAGGCACGGAGAACCGCATCGCCACCGCGCGCCGTGATTACAACGAAGCGGTCCGCACGTATAACCTTGCCGTGAAGCGCTTCCCAGGCGTCATCCTCGCCGGCATCTTCGGGTACGACGCCGAGCCCGGTTTCGAATCTTCCGAGGGCAGTGACAGTGCGCCGTCCGTGAATTTCAATCAGTAATCCCATGCGCGTATCCGCCCCCCTCATCGCAGCAGTCGCGCTCCTCTGCGCCACGCCCGCCTTCGCCATCGACGTTCCGCCCAACGACGGGTTCGTCACCGATGCCGCGGGCGTGTTGCCGGCCGAGAGCGAGGCGGCGATGGAAACGGATTTGGAAGCCTACGCGCGTGAAACAAGCAACGAAATCGCCGTCTTGGTGATTCCGAACCTCGGTGGCGACGATATTGCCGAGGCGGCCGTGGAAGTGGGGCGAAAATGGGGTGTCGGCGGCCAGCAAAACGATAACGGCATCCTTATTCTCTTGTCGTACGAAGACCGCGAAGTGTTCATAGCCACGGGATACGGCCTCGAAGGCGCGGTGCCCGACATTGTGGCCAAAGGGGTGATTGAGGAAGACATGCTGCCGTCGTTCCGTGATGGCGACTTCGCCGCCGGGATCGCCAAAGCCATTGAATCGCTCAAAAAGCATATCGGCGGCGAATACACCGCCGAGCGGTACACCGATCCGGGCGAAGGGCCATGGCCGTTCTTGCTGTTCTTCGGTTTCATCTTCTTCAACTTCATCGCCGCATTCCTGGGGCGCACGAAATCGTGGTGGTTCGGCGGCATCCTCGGAGGAGTGCTCGGCATCGTGCTCACGGCGCTCTACGCGTGGTGGATCAGCATTCCCGTGTTGGTGGCTGTCGGACTGGCGTTCGATTACGTACTCTCTGCATCCGGCTATAACGGCAGAGGGCGGGGCGGCAGGGGAGGGGGTTTTTGGACCGGAGGCTCCGGCGGCGGAAGTGGCGGCTTCGGAGGGTTCGGCGGCGGATCATTCGGAGGTGGCGGCGCAGGCGGACGCTGGTAAGCTCCACCTATGAAACACGCCCTTTGTCTCACGACCATCGCCGCCGTATGCGGACTGTTTTTACCGTTCGCGGCCTCCGCAACCGGACTGACCGTCACCCAGCAGGGCGTCGTCTCATCGTCCGTTCCCAAGGGCGCGCAACGGGCGGTGTTCATCGAAGCGTCGCTCCATGCGGATTGTGACGCTGACGTGACCGTGCGTTCGTTTTCGGTGAAGCATCGCGGACTCGGCGAATCGTCCGACCTCGTGCGCGTATACGCAACCGAAGGCGACGTTCGATTGAGTCGAACCCGTTCCCTCGATTCGTCCGACCGCGACGCAGTCCTCACGTTGGTTTCCCCTTTGAATGTACGCGCATGCTCCACGGTACGCGTGCAGGTGCGCGGCGATTTTTCACCCGACGCACAAGTGGCCGGCGAACACGGATTGCTCATCGAATCCGTCGACGCGGACGCGCCCGTGACGCTGGCGTCCGCGACGAAATCTTCGACATTGACCGCACGGCCCTCCGCGACCGGCACGGTGAGCGCCACGTTTCTTCCCCTTACGAAGGCGTTGCAATTCGGCAAAGGACGCACGGTAGCACGCATTCGCCTCGAAGCAGATAACGTCGCCAACCAGCGCGTATCGTCCATTACGCTCACAAACGCCGGCAAAGCGACAGACGGCGACCTGGCCAATATTCGGCTCGAAGATCGCAAGGGCAACACGCTGACAAACGTCGCCGCCACGCTGGACGGCGACAAGGTGCGTCTTACGTTCGAGCCCGCGCTGCGTCTTGATCGTAACGACCAAGTATTGCTGGAGCTCAAAGCGGACATCGCGGCGAGCAACAAGCGCACGCTCCGCTTCGTGCTCGAAGAGCCGTCGGATCTCGAAGCTGCCCCCCGCGGACGCTGATTCGCTCGCGCCCGCGCCGTCGATCTGGCACACTCATTGCCGGCATGATGACCGGTCACATACACCGTTTCGCGATCTGCTCCGTGCTCGTGCTCGCGGCATGTTCGCGCGGCGGCACGGAAGACCCTGCGGTCGTCCTCGAGCGCGCCGCATCGAAAGCGCAACAATTGGGATCCGCGGCATTCGACGCGACGTTTTCGTACGCGACGGACGGGTTCGTTTCCAGCGGTTCCGCCGAAGGCGTGATCGCCGACGGTGGCAAGCGCATGGCGTTCTCCTTCGAAGCGGACGTGACCGTCCGATCCGAAGGGGCGGACCAAACGGTATCCGCAGTCGGAGACGTGGTGGTTGCCGGCGAAAACGAAGCGTACGTGAAATTGTCATCGCTCGAAGGAAGCGTGTTATTCCTTCCCGGCATCGGGCTCGTGCCCGAACATTCGCTCGGTTCATGGTACGCGGTCGGCGGATCCGGAAGCGGCTCGGTCGATACCGGCGTTTCACCCGATCCGTCGTTCATCGCGCAGCAGGCAAAAACGCTCGCTGTCACATACGACAGAAGCTACGAGACGGTCGACGGCCACGAATGCTACGTCTACGACGTCACGGTGGACCCGCAACGGGCGGTCGAGTTCCTTGCGGAGACTGCTTCGCGCCGTGGCAAGACGTTCGACCGGGTCGCGGCGGAAACGTTCGTCTCATCGTACGATGCGCGCGGCACGGTCTTCATCGATGCCGAAACGTTCGTGATCCGCAAGATCGATTGGACGATAGAACCTGCATCGGGCCGTGAAAGCGCCGATACAACGTCGTTCAGCATCCATCTCCACGATCACGACGCTCCCGTGGAAATTGCACCACCAACGGACGCGAAGCCATTCGTCGAACTTCTCTCCGAAACGCCGCTTCCCGCACTCTAATGGCCAATCCCGTTCCGCTCGACGGCATTTCGCAACCGGCTACGGAAACCCCCGTTCCCGCGGTTCCCCCGAAAGAGCCTGTTTCGCCCGCCGTCCGCAGGTGGAAAGGACTGATCGTGTTCCTCTTGATCGTCGCGTACGTCATCTACGGCGCGTGGTCGATCGTGCTTTTGAGCATGCTGCCGTCGCCCGATCCGTCGCTGCGCGAGCTGCCCATGGTCGGTTTGCTCGTGGCCATGGTCGCCGGTCTCGGCTTCCTCGGGTTCGGAGCGCTCATGATCCAACGCATCGCCCTGTCGCGGGCCGATCCCCGCGCACGCATCGTCGCGCTCTCCAAGGTCGTCGGCGCTGTATTGCCTGCGATTCTCTTAAGCGTCGCCGTGCCGCTGCTCACCATGCGGCAATTGCCGATCGTCATGGAGATCGTCTCCCCGGCGTCCGTCCAGGATCTCGTGGCGCCGGTGTCGATGACGTTCAGCGTGGAAAAGGCCCTTCAGGGCCTTGCGGTCGGCGGGTTCGTGCCGGTGGAATACCGCTGGGACGTGAACGGTGACCGTAAAACCGACCAGGAGACGAACGTGCCCGAATTGACAGCGACATTCGAACGAGAAGGCTCGTACAACGTGGCCGTGGTGATGATCGCGGCGAACGGCGTACAGAAGAGTACGACCAAAGGGTTCGTCATCAGACAGGCGGTGTTCAAGATCACGCCGCCCGTGCCGGTGGTGAATCAAACGGCCATCTTCAGCCTGGCGCATTTGTACCCGCAGCAGGGCACGGTGAAGGAGGTTCAGTGGGATTTCAACGAGGATGGCGTCGTCGACGCGACCACGACGTCGCTGGACGTTGCGCATACGTTCTTCCGGGTGGGCACCGTGACGGTAAAGGCGAACGTCGCCCTGCTCAACAATACGCAAACGTCTTTCCAGCGGAGCGTGTCGATCATCGAAGCGCCCGAATTGCCGTTCCCGGTCACATTAACCACGAACCCGAAAAATCTCGTCGGCGCTCCGCCGCAATTCCCCGTGCTGTTCACGCTCACGAGCGACATCGTACCGGCGAAAGTCGAATGGGATTTCGGAGACGGTGACACGGCCGAAGGCATGAAAACGGCGCATACGTTCGAGAAGAAGGGTCTCTTTCCGGTGAACGTGAAGGTGCACTCCGCGAGCGGCGTGATCGCGAACCTCCAAACCACCGTCCGCATGATCGACGAACTCCGTTTGCCCGACCTGACGTTCGAGGGAACGCCCACGGTGACGGGTAACCGCATCGAAGGTGAAGTGCCGGTGTCGATCAACCTGACGCCCAAGACCGCGACACCGTTCATCGAGTTCGATTGGGAAGCGCCCGAAGCCACGGAAGTCGGTTCAACCGAAACTTCGCTCCAGGCGATCTTCCGTCGCGAGGGCACGTATACGATCACGCTCATCGGCCAAGACTTGGAAGATCACGTCCTGCGTTTGCCGATCACCGTCATCGTGAAACCCGCGAAGGAGTCGCTCGTCATCGCGATGGACCCCGAGACCGGCATTGCGCCCCTTGCGGTACGGTTCGACGCGTCGGAATCGTTTATTCCGGGAGAAACGATCACGGGCTTCGTGTGGAATTTCGGCGACAATTCCGCCGAGGAATTCGGCGGCGCCAGCACGCAGCACACGTTCCAAAAAGAAGGAACGTACAATATCCTCCTGACCGCGCGCACGACCTCGGGCAAAAACTACACGACGCGGAAAACAATCGTCGTTCGCGAACCGTTGCTCCGCGCGTGCATCACTCCGAGCCGCATCACGGGCAAGGCCCCCATGGGCGTCGAGTTCACGTCCGACTGTTCCGTAGGCGCGCCGAAGGGCTACCTCTGGGATTTCGCCGACGGTTCGCAAAGCGACCAAAAAAACCTGATTCACGTATTTGAAAAGCCGGGTACGTACGCCGTGAAGCTCACCGTAAGCGACGGTGCCGTGCCCACGCCCACCACCCATACCGCAACCGTTTCCATAACCGCCCAATGAAGCAGAAACGCCTCGTCCAAATCTTCGCCATTCTCGGCATTTTCGGCATCCTGGCCACGGCCATCTTGCCATTGCTCGGCTGAAGATAGGCCGGAAACAGCCTAAAGAGGCGTGAAATGCCTCCCTTCCGTACGCAAAAAGCGCTACCCTGTCGTCCTCATGCGACACGGATTCCTGCTCATCGACAAGCCGCGCGGCCCCACCAGCCACGGAGCGGTCGCCACCGTGCGCAAAACGCTCGCGGAGCGTGACGTGGGTCATCTCGGCACGCTCGACCCAGCCGCGTCGGGTTTGCTGGTGCTCGCGGTCGGCAACAAGGCCCTGAAGGTGATCGAATTTTTCTCGGGATTCGGCAAAGAGTACGTTGCCGACGTGCGTTTCGGCGCCGTAAGCAGCACGTACGATTCGGAAGGAACGATCGATAGCGTCGCGACGAAACCGGGATGGATCGAACCCGACAAGGGTCAGATCCAACGCGCGATCGACCAACGCTTCACGGGGAAGATCGAACAGGTGCCGCCGTCGCACAGCGCGGTGCACATCGCCGGCGTGCGCGCCTACGACCTGGCGAGGAAAGGCGTGGAAGTGGAGATGCCCAAGCGCACCGTCGAAATTTCCGAATGCACGGTGCTCTCGTACGCGTATCCGCACCTCCGCCTGCGCGTGAAGGTCAGCTCGGGCACGTATATCCGTTCGCTCGCGCACGACCTGGGCGACGTGCTGCGTTGCGGCGGGTATCTTGAAAATTTGCGCCGCACGAAAGTGGGCGAGTGGGACGTGGACAAGGCTGTGACGCCCGATGCAGCAAAGTGGACCGACGTGATGCCCCTGAAAGACGTGCTGCATGCGCTCCCGCGCATCGACGTCGGCTCCGAGGAAGTCGAGGACCTCCGCCACGGCCGGAAGATCAAGCGAGAGGTCTCCGCGGGCACGTGGGCCTGGCACGACGGACTGCCCGTGGCGGTACTGGTTCCCGCGAAAGACGGCAGCCGGATGGCGCAACCGAGGAAGGTGTTGTGATGAATGGTGGACCGGGTGGGACTTGAACCCACGACCAATTGCTTAAGAGGCAACTGCTCTACCAACTGAGCTACCGATCCATTGATGTGAAATACGCGGTTGTTCCTGGTACTGAATCGAGCAGGATTCTTTCGTCACGTCGCGCAAGCGCTCCGTGGCAACTGAGCTACCGATCCATTGGTGTGAAGTATACGGCTGCGACTGGTTCCGGATCGAGCAGAATTCTTTTGTCACGTCGCGCAAGCGCTCCGTGGCAACTGACCTGCCTGTCGGCAGGCAGGGCTACCGATCCGTTGATGTAAAGTGCGCGGTTGTTCCTGGCACCGATGCGACATCGTTTCCGATGCCGGAAACGCGCAAAAGGATAGCAAAATGCAAGGAGTCCGCAACCGGAAGATATCCGGCCCGAAGGCGAAAATGCTATGATTCGATCGATTTCATCCCCCATACGCCCATGCCCCTTCTTCCATTGATACACGGCCTTGGTGCCCTTGCGATGTTCGTCGGCATGGCATTTCTTTTCGTTTGGGCGGTTAAAACGCTTTCCATGAACAAATTGATGCAATGGGGCATCGGCTTGGTCATCGGCGGGCTTCTCGTTTCCATGGTCACCATGGGCGTACTCAGGCACGGCGAAACCATGAAGTTTTCACGAAGCACGATGATGAACGGTCGCTCGATGCACGACATGCACGACATGGATTCCATGAAAGATATGAATCACGGCTCGATGAATCACGATGACATGACGATGGGCGACATGGCCGCGATGCTCGAAGGCAAGACCGGCGACGCGTTCGACGAAGCGTTCTTGCGCATGATGATCCCTCACCACCAGGGCGCGATCGACATGGTGAAAAGCGTCGAAACCAACGCGAAGCACCAGGAGATCAAAGACCTCGCCAAGGGCATTGCGACCGCCCAGCAGCGCGAGATCGACATGATGAACGGCTGGCTCCATGCTTGGGGATACAACGACTGATTCCGCAGTGAAAAGGCAGCCGAACGGTCGTCCTTTTTCATACCTCACGCGGCAGTCGCGACCGGGGCAGCGTTGAATTTTCCGACTTCCATGTCGTCGGCGTTCTTCTTGTTTACCAGCACCTCGTCGGACGACGTTTCGTCCGTGGTGACTTTATGCTCGCGATCCTTTGCCATTTCTTCCACCCGTCCAAGGGCGTCCATCATGTCGTTGCGGAAGCTCGCGACGATCGCGGGCGTGTGGCTGTTGATCTCGGCACGTCCTTCAAAAAGCTCTTCGATCAAACGAGCGTGCTCTTCACGGATGTCATCCACGGTGCCTCCTTCCTCCAGGATAGTCTTTACCGCCTCTTCTTCGAGTGCGTCCGCCCATTCCGCAGCGGTTTG
>DALYDP010000011.1:0-4353 GCA_031973095.1 Candidatus Peribacteraceae bacterium
GTCGGGGGAAACCCTGGCGCCAACCCTCCTGACGGCGATCGCACTCGCGCTGTATTATTCTAAGAATGGGGCTTGGGGCCCGTTCGATGGATGTTGCTTTTTCGGACCGGAGCGTTACACGGACGGGATTTATGCGAATCATGCATGCGTGATTTGCGATGTGGATGGTGGATGCTCCATTACCTCATACGCAGAGGATGAAGAAGAGTATGTCATCGAAAATTACTTCACCTTCGAGTCCTATCCTCCAGCTCGAGAGTGAGCGATGCGAACCTTGCCTTTCCTCCCCGCCGGCGCAGCCGGCGGGTTTTTTTCATTGAAGAGGGACCTCGATCGTTCCCTCATTCATCGTCATCCGTAGCGGGATGCCGAAATCCGCGTAGCGGGCGATGACGTCTTCATCGGGCAAGCCGTACGAGTTATTTTTCGCGACGCTCGCGATCGCGAGCGTCGGTTTTACCGCGAGGAGGAATCCGGTCGAGCTCGACGTGCGGCTGCCGTGGTGCGCGACTTTCAGGATGTCCGCTCGCACGTCGATTCCCGCCCGAAGAATGTCCCGTTCTTCCCTTTCTTCCATATCGCCGGTGAAGAGGATCGTCTTCCCGCCCGGCGCCGTGACGCGCAGCGCGACCGAGTCGTTGTTCACGTTGTTCATGGAAACGCCGAAGCTACGGGGCGGCGGCCAGAGCACGTCGATGTCGAACGGGCCGACCGTCAGGTCTTGTTCCGGGTTAGCCACGAACAATCGCGCATTCTCGTCCGCGAGCAGCGTGAGGAATTCTTCGTAGCGTGGATTGGCGTAATCCACGCCGGTCATGAGCACGGCGCCGATACGATAGCGCCGCAGGAGCTCCGGAAAGCTCTGCAGGTGGTCCATGTGCGGGTGGCTCAGCACGAGCAGGTCGATGGTCCGGTCGAAAAACGGCATCGCCGAACCGAGGTGCGAGAGGATCGATCCGTCCGGCCCTCCGTCGATCAGTATCTGCGCTCCGTGTGCCGACACGAGCGCGCCGTCACCTTGGCCCATGTCGAACATCCGGAGCGTGGGCGGGCTCGTCCACGCGAGTGTTTCCTGCCCGAGCACGCAGAGCGCCGCAAAACTAAAACAGGCTGTAATAAGCGTTTCTCGCCTCATGTGCCCAAAGTACAGATTCAAGCTTCCCCCGGCGGTTGGTCCGACGTCAGGAGGCGGTGGTCGCGGCTCGGCTTAGGCCTTCGCGGCGTTCTTCCTGCGCAGGAAACGCATGCCCGTCGCGGCGCCGCTGAGTCCCACGATCGTCGCGAGTCCCAGGCCGGAGCTCGGCAGGGTTCCCGGCTTCGTGCCGGGCGTCGTGGAAGGCTTGGAGGAGACGGAGCTCTTGGACGACGTCATCGGCTTCGAGCTGGATGAGGCTTGTGCGGTGCCGATCGTGACTGTCTGCTGCGTGCCGCGCGACACCGATCCGTCGAGCCCGACCACGCGGACGAGCAGCGTAAAGGTACCGTTCGGAACGCTCGGGATCGTCACGCCCTTCGCAGCTTTGTCCATGCGGACGGCCGTGCCGAACGTGCGGCCGCCGTTCGTGCTCTGCTGCACCTGCAGTTCGCGTACCGTGGCGGCGGGCGGCGTCCACGTGGCTTCGACGTTTTTCCCCTTGGGCGTCAGCGTGAGGTTCGTGACTTCCGGAACGGAGGTGTCCGTACGGAGTCCCGTGAAGAGCAGGGGCGCCGTGGCGGATTCCTGCGGGACGATTTCGCCCGCGGCCGTCTTGCCCGCGATCGAGCCGTGGATCGTCACCTGGTACACGCGGCCCGCGGTTTGCAGGCCCGTGTCGAGCAATGCTTGGTTGCCGACGAGCTTGTAGCGGACGATCGGCAGTTCCTGGCCGCTGCCGTTTTTAATGGAAAAAGCGGCGTTCTTGAACTGTTCCGGGATGGAAAGAGGGTGCGTGAAGGTGAGTGTTACGCCCGTGGCGGACGTGGAGACCGCGGTGAGGAGCTGTAACGCGGCCGACTGCATCGCCACCGTCGGGGATGCCGGGAACGCCGCGGCGGACGAACGTTGCTGCGCGACCGCTGCCATGGAAGACGGGGCCAATTCGACCGCGGCCTCTTCCATGAAGAACGGGCTTTCTGCATCGTCCTGGCCGACGGCCAACACGGACACGTAGAGCGTGGAAACGGGCGGCACGCTCGTGAGCGTGTGCTGCAACGCGTCGCCTGCGGCGTCCTCGTAGTCGTCGTACACGCCGCCCTGTTCGAGGATCGACGCGTGGCTGTAGAAGATGCGAAATTTCTTCACGTCGCCTTCGACGGGGTTCCAGTACACCGTGACCTTCCCGTCCTGGACGTCGGCGCGGATGCCGCTGACGTTCGGAACTCCCGCCCGTCCGGCAGGCAGGTCCTGCGCGAGGACCGCGAGGGGGAGAAGCGCCGCGAGCGCGGCGATCGAGAGACGCTGGGAAACCGTCATAGGGTGTGTGTGAATTTCTCACCATTGTACCATTTCGGGCCGTTTTACGCAACCTGTCCCGGTGGTCGGAGCCGAAGGGTCAGGCCGCGGTCACCATGCGCCGTACGCCGAGAATCTCGATGAAAAACACGGCCGAAACCCCCAATGCGATGATACCCATCCCCGTGTGCAGTTCATCGATAAGGAAGGGGCGCATCGCCAGGAGGGCGATCGTCAGCAGCAATCCGTAGGCTCCTATCCTTCCTCCTTCCAGCGTTCGTTCTTCGATTTTCAGTTTCCGCAGCGTGGGGCCGAGCAGCAGCAGCACGATGAGCATGTGCACGACGAGCGACGTCACCGCCGCCCCGACGAATCCCCTGTCGGGGATGAGCGTTACGTTGAGGATTTGCGAGAGAGCCGCCGCGATCGCCAACGACCACGTGAGGCGTTTCGATTCGCCGAGCGCGAGCAGGGTATAGAAACAAAACAGCACGATGCCGTTGAGGATCATCGACGGACCGAGGAGGAACAGCGCGGTATCGGCGCCGCTTTCCGTGAACGTGCTCAGGTATTGCTCGGTCGTGAGCAGTTGCATGAGCGGGCGTGCCCAGACCATGGCGGTGAGTCCGGCGCTCACCGAGAGCACGGCGATCATGACGAACGTTTTGCGCACGAGGCCCGCGACGTTTTCTCCGGCGTCGAGGCGCTTGCTCACGAGCGGCAGCGTGGAGTTGAGGAGGAACGTCGGCAGGAGGAACGCCATTTCGTTGGCGCGCAGGGCGAAACCGTAGAGAGCGTTTTGGGTCTGGAAATCGGGCCGCAGCAGCGCGATGAGCGTGACGTCCATGTTGCGGTAGAGCGCCATGCAGAGGTACGCGAGGCCGAAGGGCAGCGCCAACCCGAGCACGCGCTTCATCGTGTCGGGGTCCCACGACGCGCGTATGCGCACGATGCGCGCCGCGAGGATCGACGACACGGCGAGGAGCACGAACGCGCCGAGGCTGCCGACGAAAAGGAGCCACCACATCACGCGGGGGTCGTCGCTTCCCCGTACGAAGAAGAGGACCGTGGCGGCGATGAGCCCGGCAGTGACGATGCGCTGGATGACCTCCGCTACGAAGACCGACCGCATGCGGTAGTGCACTTGGAAGACGCTGCGTTGGATACCCGCGAGCAGCGTGAACACCGGGACGAACGATGCGATGGTGATGGCGATCGAAAGCGGACTTTCACGCCAATGCGGGATCGAAAACGCGATGCCGACCGCGGCGGCGAATACGACTGCCGTGACGATGAGTCGGAGGAGCACGAGCGTGCCGAGCGTTGCGCCTTCGTCTTTCGCGCGGGAGAGTTCGCGCACGGCCACGGCGTAGAGGCCGGCATCGGCGAGGATCCCGAAGAATTGCAGGTACCCGTACGCGGAGTTGTAGGTGCCGGCGAGTTCGCGCGTCAGTCCCACGGCCACGAGCTTCACCGTCACGATGCTGAGCGCGGCCATGACCGCCTGGCTGGCGATTTGCCAGAGGGTGGACGTCGCGATGGCGCGTGTCGACATGGCAACAGCGTAGTGCAAAGTCGTCGGGCCGGTGAGTCGTGTTTTTTTGGAACGAAGAAAGCCGCTGGATCGTCCAGCGGCGGCCCGCAACGGCGCTAGGCCGCTGCGGACTATTCTTGAGCTGCCTTGATAAGGCAGTTCGCACACTCGATGCGAAACGACGGGTACCCCTCATGAGGAGGGAGGAGTCTTGTCAGGGAGTCCGTTTCGGACTTCATGATAAGCGTTCCCTGCACGGGAAAATCCCTGTGCAGGTTGCCGCGTTTCACTTCAAGCGTCATGTGCTCTTGATCGACTCGCAGGAGAAAATACCATCCCTGATGCGATGTCAGATCATTCGGTCGGATAGGGAGCATGAGTTTCTCCT
>DALYDP010000011.1:4453-9291 GCA_031973095.1 Candidatus Peribacteraceae bacterium
CGGGCTACGAGCCCGTCACTCCCTAAAGGTGCAGGAGGTCGCACTCCCTCTTGCATCACCGCCGCCGCCCACCAACTTAACATTGGTCCGGGCGGTGGTTTTTTCATACGTAAAAAAAGAGGGGTGGGTTTTCGCCTCTCCCCTAACCCTCTCCTGCCACGCCTCACGCCTACCAGGAGAGGGGGATGATTTCACCGCGCTCGACAAAACCGCTCCCCTCTCCCGGGCGGGAGAACGGAGCGGTGGGAGAGGGGCAGGGGTGAGGCCAGGCTTACACCTCCACGAAGATGGGAACAATCATCGGTTCCCTATCTAATTTGCGGTCGAAGTAGCGGTAGAGGGCCCCCTGGACGGCGCGTTTGTGGTCCTTGCGGTCCGTGACGCCCCTGCCCAATTCTTCCTCGTACGCTTTCTTCGCGGTCGCTGCGACTTCGCGCGTGATGTCCGTTTCTTCCGATCCGTAGATCAAGCCGCGGGAGATCACGTCGGGATCGCCGACGAGGCGCTTGGATTCGGCATACACCTTGAACATGACGATGAGCACGCCGCCGCCGCTCATGACCTTGCGGTCGGTGAGGACGCGCGCGCCTTCGCCCGCCGCCCCGCGGCCGTCGATGATGACGTCGCGGAAGGGGGCCTTGCTCTTGCTCTTGCGGGCGTTGCCGTGGGTATCGAATTCCAGGATTTCGCCGTTCACGAGCAGGTGGATCTGGTTGTCTTGGTAGCCGATGCCGCGGACGAGGTCGCCGTGCGCGTGGCGCATGTGCGGTTCGCCGTGTTCCGGAATGACGTGCTTGGCGCGGACCAATCGGTGCATGAGGAGAATGTCCTGCTGATAGCCGTGGCCGGTCGTGTGCAATGCCAGTTCCTGGTTCGTCTTCACCACCGCGCCCTTCAAGTGGAGGTTGTTGATGACTTTCGCCACCGCGCGTTCGTTCCCGACGATGGGGTTGCTGCTGAGGATGACCGTGTCGCCCGCTTTGACCGACACGAACTTGTGCGTGCCGAGGCCCATGCGCGCGAGGCCCGCCATCTCTTCGCCCTGGGACCCCGTCGTGATGATGATCACTTCGTTGTCCGGGAGTTTCTCCATGCCCGGCCCGACCTTGCGGACGAGTCCGCGGGGGGCTTTGAGGTAACCGAGATTCGTAGCGATCTCGATGTTGGCTTCCATGCTGCGTCCGGAGATATAGACCTTGCGGTTCGTGTCTTTGGCGACATCGAAGATCTGTTGGACGCGGTTGAGGAGGCTGGAGAACGTGGACATGATCACGCGCCCTTCGGCGGCGCGCACCAGCGTTTGGAGCGTGTCCCCGATTTCGGATTCACTCTTGGAGTGTCCGGGTTTCAGTGCGTTCGTGGAGTCCGCGATGATCGCAAGCACGCCTTTCTTCCCGAGTTCCGCCAGCCGATGGAAATCGGCCGGGGGCTCGTTGAAGGGCGTGAGATCGAACTTGAAGTCGCCCGTGTGCACGATCGTCCCGTAGGGAGTGTGGATCGCGATGGCGGCGGAGTCCGGAATCGAGTGCGTCACGCGGAGGAACTCCACGGATACTTTGCCGAAGCGTACCATCTCGCCGAACGGCACGACGTTGAGCTTGGCTTTTCCCACCAGATGGTCTTCTTCGAGGCGCTTTTTCACGAATGCCATCGTGAGCTTCGTTCCGAAACACGGAGGAAAGTGAAGCTGTGGCAAGAGGTGTTGGGCGGCCCCGATGTGATCGAGGTGACCGTGGGTGAAGAGCACCGCCTTGATCCGGTTCTCGCGGCCCTTGAGGGTCGTGATGTCCGGGATCAGGTAGTCGATGCCCAGCATGTCTTCGTCCGGAAACTGCAGGCCGAGGTCGATGACGAAGATGTCGCCGTCGCACTCGAGCACGAAGCAGTTGCGGCCCACTTGCTCGAATCCGCCGAGCGGGTAGAGCTTGAGATTGCCCCGCCCGCCCTGCAGCACCGGTTCACGCTGAGGCTGTTGCACGCCCCCGCGTTCGCGGGACTGTTGGCGGTTGCGGTTGTCTCCGCGCTGTTGGCGCTGGGGGTTGCCCGCCGGGGGCGGGACGTTGCCGCGCTGGCGCGGCATGGGGGCGGTACCCTCTTCGGGGGCGAAGCTGGGGGGCGGGGGGGCGATCGGCTGTTCCGGGGCACGGTTAGTGCCGCCCGTCAGCGAGCGTTGCATCCACTCTTTCACTGTTTTCATCTGAATGTTGTAGAAAATGAAACTGAAACTGCCACCAGACTACTCGCGCCAAGCATCCTTGGCAAGGTCATTTGCTTCGTGATGTGTTTTTTTGGCTTCATATCAACGAATTTTTAGAACAATTTTTTGTTTTACGTTTCAGCGCGGGGGTTCGTCCGCCGCGGCGTGGGGCGGCCGGAGCTTGCGATTGTCCGTCGTATCGGTAGTCTTACGTACCGTATGGACATGGCTGTGAAGACGGGCAGCACGCGGGCTCCGCGTTCGGTACTCCTCGCGTGTACCGAGGAACGAAGCCTTCAAGGCGAGCGTACGGTCATGCTGTTCGAGATCCATGGTGAAGAATCCGCCGCCAAGACGGTCCGCAGGGAATGCGAGAATGTCCTTCGCCATGCGTTCCTCGATACCGAAGGCGATGCCGCCGGCCGTTTGGACGGCGCGCTCAAGGAATTGAACGGCCTCCTAAAAGGCATGCTCGTATCCGGCGCCATCGAGGATTTGCACTTGCTCATCGCGGCGGTGGAGGAAGGGGGGATGATGCACGTGTCGCATGCAGGTCGCAGCGAGGCGTATTTGGTGCGCAAGGGCCTCGCGAGTCAGGTGACGGAATACACCGCCGGGAAGACGACGCCGGCATTCGTGCATATTTCGAGCGGCACTTTGCAGAAAGGCGACCTGGTGATCCTCTCCACGCAGCGGTTGCTCCGCTCTCTCACGCCCGCCCAGATGGCCGCCCTCCCGAAGAAGGGAGAGCCGATCGACGCGCTTATCCGTTCGCTCGATGCCGAAGGTGAACACGCGTCGCTCGCGACGGTGGAAGTCGAAGCGGCGCACGCGTTGCCGTTCGACGAACAGGAAGAAGATGAGCCGCGCCGCGCGCCGATCCGCCGCCGCGGCGGATCCGAGAATTCCGTGCAGGCGATCATCGATAAGGGCATGGCGTTCGTCCGCTCGTTGCCGCTCGGCGATCTCGCGAACAAGCTTCGCCCCGCATCCGCGTCGAAATCCCGCGCGTCGTCCGGCGTGCTGAGCGGTGCAAAGGGCGCGTTGAATGACGCGGTCGGAGCCGGCCGCGATTGGTTCGCGTCCCTCATGTCTGATCTCCGTAATCCCAAGCGAAAAAAGCGCGCGCATCTCCTCCTCCTTGCGCTCTGTATAGCCGCGCTCGTCATCGTGTGGCTCGTGGTGAACCTGCTCCTCTTCTCGCAACGCAATAAGAGCCAGGCAGAACTCGAAGCCCTCGTGGGCACGATCAACGAACAGATCCAGACCGCGGAAAACCGCCGTATCATCGGCGACCTCAGCGCGGCCAACGGCATTTTGGCCCAGGCCGAGGAGTCGGCGCGTCAGGTGATGGATAACGAGTCCGGCCTCTTCCGCGTCGAGGCGCTCACGCTGCTCGATAAGATCCGCGCGAAGAAAGAGGAGTTGAATAACATCCTCCGCGTCTCTCCCCGCGTGGTGGCCAACATCGCCACCAAGAACGCATCCGTGACGGCCAAGGGCCTCATCGGTCTGCGCGATGGCGAGTTCGTCGCGTATGATGCGCAGAACCTCTACCGCATCCTCCTCAACACCGTCGACGACCCGAGCAGGTTGCCCGAAGCCGACGAGCTTATTGCCAGCGGCGCGTCGTTCGACCGCTTCGGCAGCCTTGTCTTCTTGCTCACGGGCAACGTGGTCATGGAGTGGGCTGACGACGTGGCGACGACGATGAAGACGGACGATCCGGCCGGCTGGGTCACGGGCATCACCGCCGAAACGTATCTCCGCTTCCTCTACGTACTTGCGCCCGATCGGACCACCAGCGGTAAGAACCAGATCTACAAGTACGAGCGCCTGCAGAATCGCTACGGTCCGCCCTCGCCGTACAACGTGAACGGCGACCTGACGGGCGCCATCGACCTCGCCATCGACGGCAACGTGTACGTGCTCAAGGAAGGCGGCGCGATCCTGAAACTGTTCCGCGGCGAGTCGCAGGCCTTCCAGGTCCGTCAGGCACCCGAGAACCTGCTCGTGAACGCCACGAAGATGTTCAAAGTCGCCGACGGCAACTTCTACCTCCTCGACCCGGTCGAAGGCCGCGTGATCGTCTTGAGCGACGGCGGCGCCGCGGGCGAAGCGACCTACCTGCGCCAATACGTGCTCGAGATCGACCAGCTCGGCGAATTGCAGGATCTGTATGTGGATCCCGATCAGTCGCATCTCTATGTGATGGATGAGAAGCGGATTTACATCATCGATCTCAACCAGCAAGGCGAGCGCCAAGGCGGTTCGTCGGAACCGACGACCGCGCTTCCATGACCCGGCTTCACGCAGTTGCCCCGAGGCGAAAGGTCCTCGTCTTCGGCACGTTCGATTTACTTCACCCGGGCCATCGTTTTTTGTTGACCGAGGCTGCCAAGCGCGGCTCGCTCACGGTGGTCGTCGCGCGCGACCGTAACGTCCAAGTTATCAAAGGCCGCTTCCCTGTGCACGACGAAGACGAACGAATGTCGCACGTGCGCAACGCTGTTCCCGGCGCCGCAGTCGTGCTTGGATCGACGGAAGATTTTCTTTCGCCGGTGCGGGCCATCGATCCGGATCTCATCTTGCTCGGGTACGACCAAGATTTCCCGCCCGGGGTGAAGCCGGATGATTTGCA
>DALYDP010000011.1:9391-22921 GCA_031973095.1 Candidatus Peribacteraceae bacterium
TCTTGCTCGGGTACGACCAAGATTTCCCGCCCGGGGTGAAGCCGGATGATTTGCAATGCGAGGTCGAACGGTTGCCGTCATTTCACCCGGAGAAATATAAGACGACGTTGTTGCGCCAGCAAAAAGGCCCTTCGGAGTGAAGGGCCTTTCTTAGGTCTGCGGAGGCGGAGGCCGTCTCCACAGGAGGATGTAAATGATCACCGCGGTCACCTCGAACCCGATCGGTTGGGCGTAGTGGGTGTATTCCCACGAGGGAACGGCAGCGATCGCCAGGGCGTTGGAGGTCACCCAGCAGGTCCAACCGGGAAGGCTGAAATCCTGCGGCGCCTTCCACGAGTCCTTGATCATCGGGTACGTCCCGATGCTCATGGCGAAGAGCGAACACGTCATCCCGAAATTCGGGTTGCCGGTCGTTAGCCACAGCGCGAGACCGATGCACGCGATGCCGAGGCAGACGATTTCGGTGTGGCTCCACTTCCAGGAACCGTAACCGAAGGCCATCCCTACCAGTATGACGTTCATGCATGCGCACGCGCCGATCTGGAGCGTGGCAGTGCCGGCGGCGAGCATCATGAAGAATGTGATGCCGTCGAAGACCATCCAGACGATGCACGTCGCCTTATTCAGCGGGGCGCACGTTCGGTGGTAAATTTGCCAAAAGGCTGGCAGATATCCTGCGATCATGAGCAAGCAGCTCATAATCCGAATTGTTGCGAACCAATCCACGGATAGCTCCTTTCAATAGTGAAAAAGATCGGTGCCCAGCCGATATAATATACTAATACCTTATTTTGACAAAAAGAAAATAAAATGCTATAATAATTCGATATGCAGACAAATATTCTCCGTCGCTCCGCTTCCCTTCCCGTCATCCGGGAGGTCATCGGCGCGGCCGCCGGTTGCAGCGTCGCGCTCGCGGTCTACGCCGCCTTTGAGTTCGTGCGGGGCATCATCGGCGGCGGTTCGATCGACGTCCTCGCCCCGGTACATGCGTCTGCGTCTACGTTGGCGGCGCACGGCGCGATTTCCTTTGGCCTCTCTACGACGATCGCCCTCGCGGGCGGCTGCGCGTTCATTCATCGCCGCATCCTTCAAGCCACGACTATGTCCGAGATCGACTGATGGTTCGGCAGGTCCGTCATGACACGGTATGATCGTGCCGTGGAATTTTTCGTCGCGGCGGTCATCGGCGCATGCATGGGAAGTTTCGGCAACGTCCTCATCGACCGGTTGCCCTCGGGAGAATCGATCCTCGGCCGTTCGCGGTGCGACGGCTGCAAGCGCACCCTCTCCCCTTTCGAGCTCGTCCCGTTCTTCAGTTGGATTGTCCTGCGTGCGAAGTGCCGCACGTGCGGCGAGCGCATCCCGAAGCGCGTGCCCTTCGTGGAGTGCTTCTCCGCGCTGCTTGGCGTGTTCGCCGTGTACCACGCGGTCGGCGCGATGCATGCGGCCGTCCCGCTCTTCATCGCGCTGTGGGCGCTGCTGCTCATCGCCGTCATCGACACGCGCACTCGCACCATCCCCGACGTCCTCACGTTGGTCGCCTTCGTTGCCGCCCTCGCGTACCAGTGGTTCTCCATGGATGCGGTCCCGGTGGCCGCCCCGCTCATCGCAGCATCGTTCTTCGGCGTGCAGTGGTTGCTCAGCCGCGGGCGCTGGGTGGGCTCCGGCGACATCCTGCTCGCTGCCGCCACCGGCATGCTCGTCGGGACGCCGCACGGCGCGCTATGGCTCCTGATGGCGTCCTACGCCATCGGCGCCAACGTGGCCATCGTGCTCATCCTCCGCAAAAAGCTCTCCCGCGGCGACATGATCCCGTTCGGTCCGTTCCTCGTGGTCGCGGCATATGCGGTGGTGTTCGCGGGGGAAGCGTTGCCTCCTTTGCCTTTTTAAAAGGGTAATCGTCTGAATGATTCCTTCGGTACTTTTTGCGGCGCCAAAAGATTTGGATAATTCACGCATAGGCACCTAGATGTGAGCTATGAACACGTTGGCTTAGGCCCCTCGACAAGCTCGGGGTGACATGGGGGTGTTACTTCCGCTATGTCATGGTGAGCCTGCCGGCAGGCAGGCTTGTCGAGCCATCGCGTGTCGCCGATACGTAGGCCGTGAAGAATAACTCCTTTGGATGGAGCGCTAAGGCGCACGAAGATGTTCTTCCCGTTCGGCGGAGCGTGGATCCAACGCCCTGGGGGGTGAAGGGGTAGCTCCTGTTTTCGCTTCGAGCGAAACGTCGAGCGTCATGAGTGAAGCCTTGGAGCGAAATGACGCGAGACCAGGAGCGTGCGGTTGCGGTGGTAGGGCGTTGGAGACTTTTTGGTTACTTTTTGGTGGCGCAAAAAGTGACGAACGAATTCGTTCTGTTTGTCCTACCCTTACTCCACCTGCATCTTCGCCCTCTTCTTCGATTCACGATCTTTGATCTTCTCTCGCTTGTCGTACTGCTTCCGTCCGCGTCCCACGGCGATCACGAGCTTGATGTGCTTCCCGGCTTTCAATTCAAGCGGGATGATCGCCATCCCTTTTTCGTCGGAGAGCGTTTTCAATCGGTCGAGTTCTTTCGTATGCAGCAGGAGCAACCGGTCCCGGCTTTGGTCGTCGAGGACGGCGTTCGAAGCGAAAGGGTACGTGCGGATCGTCATTTTCTTGAGCGACGGCTTGCCGCCGACGAACGACACGTACGCACCCGAAAGGTCGGCCAGGTTCATGCGGCACGACTTCACTTCCCACCCGAGGAGCTGGATGCCCGCCTCGAAGGTTTCGACGACCTCGTAGTCGAATGTCGCCCGCCGGTTCCGTGCCACGGTTTTCATGGAAATCCAGCTTAGAGGGCTTTCCGAAGCCTTTCCAGCATTCTCAACGGTGTATTTGACAAATGATTGAAACATAGTATTCTAAAGACATCGCCACGGCTTCATTCTGCGTAAGCAGCGATGACTGGTTATCCAGTAAACGCCCGGTGATAACACTTCGGGTACATCTGACGAAAGTTGGCTGGCCCGATTTTTTTGTGGATCGCCATGGTTCGTGGCTCACGCCGTTCGCACCTCACTCATGACAACGGGTGCTATGATAAATGCCTCATGTCCCTCTTGCCGCCCCAAATCACCCGCGCCATCGAGGAGTTCCAAAAGCTCCCCGGCATCGGCATGAAGAGCGCGGAGCGCATGGTGTTTCACCTGCTGCGCAGCACGCGCGGTTCGCCGGAGACGCTCGGCGCGGCGCTCGTGGGATTGAAAGCGGATTTGCACTACTGCACGCAGTGCCAGATGGTGACGACGAAGGAGCGCTGCGACATTTGCGAAGATCCTTCGCGCGACGCGACGACGATTTTGGTGGTCGAAGAACCGCTCGAGGTGATCGCGTTCGAGCGTACGCAATACAAGGGCGTGTACCACGTGCTTCACGGCGTGCTCTCGCCCATCGACGGCATGGGTCCCGAGCAGTTGAAGGTGAAGGAGCTTGTCGATCGCTGCGCGGCTGGCGGCATCGCGGAAGTGATCGTGGCGACGGACCCCGACGTGGAAGGAGAGGCCACGGCCAGCTACCTGCGCGAGAGGTTGAAGGGCCTGGTTCCCAGGATCACGCGCCTCGCGCATGGCCTGCCCATGGGCGCCGACATCGAATTCGCGGACCAGGTAACACTCAAAGGCGCTCTCGACGGACGCCGTAGTCTCTGACGATGCCGTTGTCACCCCGAGCGCGGCCGAGGGGTCGCAGACCAAGTGACGCTAAAAGGTGCTTTGGATGGAAGACGGCAACTATAAGCCGTTATTTGAATATTGACATAATACGAATATATTCTATTATGGGCACAATTCCCGTGCATGTATGTGCCCGGGTGCGGTCTCTACGACCGAACGATGCTGATCGCTCATCATTTCCCTAGCGATTGTGTTCCTTTCCCCATGGAGGTGCCGTATGGCAACCACTCCTATCGGTTCTTTTCAGGTCACCAACGGTCCCAGCAAGTTCGATTTGATGCTTTCGGTATTCGAACGAAAGGTCGTCACGCTCGCTCTCAACAAGTGCGGCGTGAAGGACGTTCGAGTCATCGTCTCAGCTATCGAGCAGGAAGACGGTTCGTGCGACAGTTGGTGCGTTAAGGGGTGTATCGTCCAGGATTGCCCCATTCACCAAGAACTCAGTCGAGAGTACCTCCTTTTCGAGGGGTACTACAGCACGAAGAATCGCAGGGGGCACATTGACCTCCTGACAAATTAGCCGGACGGAAAGGAAAAACACGCCGCGTCGGCCTCTCACGGGGTCGGCGCGGTTTCGATATTGGACCGTCGTAAACGGCTATCTTGAACAAAACGGCATTTTCTGCTACACTAAAGAGAAACCTGCACACACGATGCCCGAAGAAACACCCACTCCTTCCTCCGGCAAAAAGAAAATCCTGATCGTCGAAGACGAGAAGCCGTTGGCTCACGCCCTCGAATTGAAGATGACCCACGAAGGCTACGAGACGACCGTCGCCTCGACCGGTCGCGCCGGCTTGGAAGAAGCGTCGTCCGGCAAGTACGACCTCATCCTGCTTGATCTCATCCTTCCCGAGGTCGACGGGTTCGCCATTCTCGAAGGGCTCAAGACCAAGAAGCTGAAGCCGATCGTGGTCGTGCTCTCGAACCTGGGCCAGGACGAAGACCGCAAGAAAGCCCAGGAGTTCGGCGTGAAAGACTACCTCGTCAAATCCAACGTTCCCCTCGCGGACATCGTCAAAGTCGTCAAAGCTTCGATCTAATACACACACGTTCCCATGGCCCTGAACGACGCAGCATTGAAGAAACTCCTGCTCGAACAGAGCTACGTTTCCGAAGAAGACATCGTCCGCGCCGAAGAAGCGGCGAAAACGCACGGCGTCTCGTTGCGCGAGGCGCTTACGGAACTCGAGCTCCTCAGCCAGGACCTGTACGAGTCGGCCGTCGCCGAGTTCTACAAATTGCCGTACTACGACGTCGGCCAGAAGCCCCCGACGCCCGAACTCGTGGAGATGCTTCCGGAAGACATCGCGCGCTCCTACAGCTGCGTGGTGGTTACCAAGGACGACGCCGGCGTGACCGTTGCCACGAGCGACCCGTCCAACGAAAAGCTCGAGGAGATCGTGCGCGCGAACCTCGGCCAGGCGACGCCGGAGTTCCCCGAAGGCGAGGACGGAAACCGCCAGACCGCCCGCAAGACGGCCACGGCTTCCTCGAAATTCTCGTTCGGGAAAAAGAAGGCCGAAACACGTGTAGCTTTCGCGGGGAAGATCGCGTTCGTCTACGCCAGCAACAAGGCGATCGAATCATTCTTCGTGCATTACCGTAAACCGCTCGCCACGCGCTTCCAGCAGATCATCGAAGAAAACCGCAAAGTCGCGCCGGAAATCCTCGAAGAAATTTTCCAGGACGCCATAGCGCTCCGCGCGTCGGACATCCACTTCGAGCCCCAGGACAAGGAAGTCATGGTGCGCTTCCGCGTGGACGGCGTGCTCCACGAGGCGGGCCGCATCCCGAAGGAATACTACGAAGGCGTGGTGAACCGCATGAAGATCGCGGCGAACATGCACATCGACGAACACCACATGGCCCAGGACGGCGCCATCCGTTACGACACGGGCAAAGGCATGATGGACATCCGCGTATCGATCGTCCCGGTCGTCGACGGCGAGAAGATCGTGCTTCGTCTCCTCTCAGAATACGTCCGCGCGCTCACGCTCGCCGATCTCGGCTGCACGGAGGAAAACCGCAAGATCCTCGAGCAGGCCAGTCGCAAGCCGTTCGGCATGATCCTCACCACGGGCCCCACGGGTTCGGGTAAATCGACGACGCTCTACGCGCTCCTCAAGCTCCGCAACCACCCGGACGTGAACATCTCCACGATCGAGGACCCGGTCGAATACAAAGTGCAGGGCATCAACCACATCCAGGTGAACCCGGAAACGAACCTGACCTTCGCCAACGGCCTGCGCGCCCTCATGCGTCAGGATCCGAACATCATTCTCGTGGGAGAAATCCGCGACGGCGAAACGGCGAGTATCGCGGTCAACGCCGCGCTTACGGGCCACCTCCTTTTCTCCACGCTCCACGCCAACGACGCCTGTACGTCCATCCCCCGTCTTCTCGAGATGGGCGTCGAGCCGTTCCTCTTGGCCTCCACGCTCGAGGTCGTCATCGCACAGCGCCTCCTTCGCAAAATCTGCCCCCACTGCCGCTACAGCTACACGGTGCCCAAAGCTGATGTTCCGAGTCTGTTCCCGAACGCGGAGAAGTTCGTGGCAGAAGGCGGCGACGTGCTCCTGTACAAAGGCAAAGGCTGCGAGTCGTGCGGCGGCATCGGGTTCCAGGGGCGTCTCGCCATCCACGAACTCCTCGCCATCACTCCGCCGATCGAAGCGCTCATCGTCGCGCGCAAATCGTCCGCCGAAATCGAGCAGGAAGCCCGTAAGTCGGGCATGAAGTCGCTCTTCGAAGACGGTTTCGCGAAGGTTCGCTCCGGCGTGACCACGCTCGAAGAGCTCCTCCGCGTCGCCAACCCGCCGGAACAACCGGCCGGCCCGCGTCCTTCCGCTTCCCATGACAAAAAAGCGGCCTGACGGCATCGGCGCGCGGCTGGGATCGCTCTTCGGCAAGAAGCAGCCCGAGCGCCACGTGACGCCGCACATTTACGTGTCGACGGAGAGTGAAACGCGTGCGCGTAAAGCGAAAGCGAAGCATCGCGCCGCCAATGAAAAGATCGCGCGTGAGACGGTCGTGTCCGTTCCTATCGCCGAAAAAAAGACGGTCGCGTCCGTCGCCGAAGAAGAAATCGCCGCCGTTGCGCAGGAAACACCAGCGGAACTCCCCCCTTCGATCTCTCGTGCACCCGGCGTCGTGCGCGGTCTCGGCAAGATCATGAAAGCCGCGGCTCCCGTCGCCGATGCCGCGCCCACGGAAGATGTCGCTGCCCTGGAGCAGGAAGAAGGATTCATGCAGAAGGTGAAGCTGCAGAAGAAAGACGTCGCGCCGCGCAAAGGCCTCGGCTTTTGGACGCTCATGCGCGAGCGTTTCTCGCGCGAAGCGCCGGATCGGACGAAGGCCTCGACCGAAAAGGTCGAGCTGCTATATCCCGAAGAAGCCGTTTCGGAACCTGAAAAAACGAAGGCGGCTTCCCGCCCCGAACGCCTCGACGTCACGCACGATTCGTTTTTGAGCCGCGTATCGGCCGCGCCGTCCGAGCCGCGCATCCGCGTGGAATCGACGGACCTTCCGCGACGCGAATCCGCCGCGCCGTCCGCACTCGACGAGGCCGCGTCCGACGTCGCGCCGAAGAAGGACGAAGCCGTGCGCCGCGAGGTCGCGAAGGCCATCGCGGAGAACGCCGACATCGCGGATGAGCCCGCCGCGCCCAAGCCGGAAGCGCCGAAGGCCGAGAAGCCCGCGAAGAAGAAAATCCACATCGCACAGTTCCAGTCCAAGAAAGGCTTCAAGGCCTTCCTCACGTCGATCAACTACATCGGCATGGGCAAGGAACGCGTGTCGTTCATCCAGAACATGGCGACCATGCTCAATGCCGGTTTGCCGCTGACGGACGCCCTGAAGACGCTCACGTTGGAAACCCGCAACAAGCCGATGCGCAAGCTCCTCGGCCGCATCATCGACGCGGTCGAAAACGGTTCGCCGCTCTGGCGCGCCATGGAGGCGCAGAATTTCTTCTCGCTCCACGCGCTCGCGCTCGTCCGCATCGGCGAAGAAGCCGGCAGCCTCGCCGAGAACATGGGCTACCTCGCCGAGCAGGACGAAAAGGACAACGCGCTGCGCTCCAAAGTGAAGATGGCCATGATCTACCCGACCATCGTGATGGTGATCATGTTCATCATCGTGGTCGGTCTCGGCATGTTCGTGCTTCCGAACCTCGTGGGCGTGCTCTTCTCGCTCAACGTGAAGTTGCCGCTCATCACGCGTATCGTCATCTGGTGCAGCGACGCGTTCGTGGTCTACGGCGCCGTCGGTGTTCCTTCGTTCATCGCCGTCTTTATCGGCATCGGCATCCTCTCCAAATACACGTCGTTCCGCGTCGTCACGCAGTTCTGCATGTTCAAGATTCCGGGCATCGGACGCTTGGCCCGGGAAGCCACGATCGCCCGCTTCGGCGTCATTCTCGGCGGTCTTCTCAAGGCCGGCGTTCCCGTCATCGAAGCCCTCGAATCACTCGTGCAGGTGACTCCCATCGCCTCGTATAAAAAGCTGTATGCCCAGTTGTTGGCGCATGTGACGATCGGCGATTCGTTCCAAAAGAGCTTCGCGTCCATCAAGGGCAGTGAAAAGCTGTTGCCGCCGTCGGTGCAACAGCTCGTCATCACCGGCGAAAAATCCGGCTCGCTCGCCGACATCATGCTCAAGGTGGCGGATATCTACGACAAGAAGGCGACCGGTACCGCCGAGAAGCTCCCGATCATCCTCGAGCCCATGCTGCTCCTGTTCATCGGCGCGCTCGTGGGCAGCATCGCGTTCGCCATCATCGTCCCGATCTACTCGATCGTGGGCAACGTGGGCGGGACGTGAGCGGAGTGGCGCGGCCGCTTGGAAAGGGTACGATATGGTCGTTCCCCCATTCTCCATGCTCCGCCGTGCTCGCCTGTCGTTTAGGAAGGGATTCTCATTGCTCGAAGTCATCATGGTGGTCAGCCTCGTCGGCGCCGTCGCCGGCGTCGGCATTCCGCTCTACCGCGATTACCAAATCCGCAACGATCTCAACCTCGCGACCGAGCAAGTGACGCAGGGCCTCGCCCGGGCGCGCCTCCTTTCGCAAGCGGCGCAGAACGATGACAGCTGGGGTTTCTACGCGCCCGCCGGCGTGCTGTACAAAGGCGATTCCTACGCGACGCGCGATCCGGAATTCGACGAGACGTATCCCATGCCCTCCACGATCACCATCGAGGGTCTGATGGAAGTGAACTACGGAAAGATCGGGGGCGTGCCGGATGCGACCGGACAGATCACCCTCACGACGATCAACGACGACACGCGCAACGTGCTCATCGAGGTGAAGACGGAGAGCATCGCGGTTGTCACCGAAGATCGCTTCACGATTTGTCATAACCCCGGACCGAACCAGCAGACGCTCTCGATTCCCGATAACGCGTGGCCGGCGCACCAGGCCCACGGTGACGCGTTCGGTGCGTGCGTGTTCGCTTCATCGGCGGCGTCGTCGGTTTCCAGTGCCGCGCCGGCGTCGTCGTCGGTTTCCTCCGCGGTTGTCGTCGCCAGCAGCGCCGCCGCCGCGAGCAGCGCCGCACCTCCCGCGACGTGCCCCGACCGCGTATCGGTCGCCGCCGACGGCACGATCAGCATCCTCGGTTCCCTCAGCGTCACCTTCACGTCGTACGGCGCGCAGTTCGGCTACGGCAACGGCGGTCCCACGGTCCCTGTCACGGTGACGTATCGCAAGAAAAACAGCGGTAAATGGACGAACCTCTTCAGCGGCAACGCGATCAACGGCACCGGCGGCGCGTCGCAGACCGTTACAGGCTTCAAGGGCAGTGATCAGCTCTACGTGCGTTTCAAGGCATACTACAGCCAACAATGGTGGCTCACGTACGAGAACTACGCGTACAGCAACGATATTCCGAGCGTGTACATGTTGCGTGATGGCGATACGCCCCCGGCAATCAATCCGGGCAACGGCCAGGCCGCGGTATCCACGCTGCTCCTCCCGATCACCGACGTTAACGGCAAGATCGACGTGGGCCAGTTCGACGTCGTGCTCCTCGCCGATTTCAACCGCGAGAGCTGTAACAGCTGCAGCAACTACTACTGCACCAACTGCTCGGGCGTGGACTACCAAGACGGCGTCGTCCTGGTGCGGTTCAACTCGCCGAGTTGCTAAGGTTGTGGCGAACTCCATGAACATTGTCGCTACGTGCGGCAGTGGCGCATGTGCATCGGGCTGCAGCGACGGAGATCATGACGTCATCGTGCAATGCTCCGGGAGTGGTGCGGGTAAATGTGGCCGGGTGATTGTCGAAGGGAATGATGCGCGCAAGAGATTGCTGCGCGGCCCCCGCCATTGATGGCGGGGGCTTTTAGTTACTCAGTTTTCTCGATCACTAAATGGGTGATTCGCGCCCAAATTTCAGGCGGGACTTCCGTGTCCGTAAACGGGAACATCGTGCCCGATGAGACGATTTTTCCGTCGCGGTAACAGACGTTGTTCGCATTGCCCGCGAGGTATTCCTCGCGCGTTACGGGTAGGAGCGACCAGGGATCCGTCATGCCTAACGCCTCGTGGTCGAAAATATTTCCGGCCGCGCTTTCCGGGAGGATTTCCTGTGCCAGAAATTCATAGATGACCCAGGGAGTTTCAGCGTCATCGCCTTCGGTGAAGACTTCTTGTCGTACGACGAGATAGGTTTTGACGTCGATGGAATATACAATGCGTCCGCTTACTTCGTCGGTGCGCAACCAACGGCCGTTTTCGTCTTCGAG
Organism: Candidatus Peribacteraceae bacterium; assembly: GCA_031973095.1. Lineage (GTDB taxonomy): Bacteria > Patescibacteriota > Gracilibacteria > Peribacterales > Peribacteraceae > DALYDP01. Next base: position 19,843 of record DALYDP010000011.1, read on the forward strand.
GACGTTCCCTTCGCCGTCGAACGCCAGTTTGTATTGATTGACTTCGAACGAGCGCGTCCCGGGGGACGCGGCGTCGATTTCCCGCGCCCGCCCGCGTTTCACGAGTTCCGCGAGTGCCGCGATGCGCGTCGCGCGGTCTTGGTCGTCCAGGAAAAGTTCCACGTCGTCCGTCGCGACTTCGTCCAGCGACATCTCGAAGAGGTCGACCTCGTCTGGGTTCGGGCGGAGCCTCTCCGCCACGTCGACACAGAACGTGATCAAGCCGCGTTCGTTTTCCGGCAACGTCCGGTATTCCTCGACGGGGTAGAGCATGTATTCGTCGCCCGCGGCGTAGATGGCGATCCCGTCGTCCAGAAGCGTGCCATCATCGAGCGTGTCCCTGGTGCGAAAGACAGTCCGTCCGTCGGGCAACGTGCCGTACCATTGCTCACGGACTGTGGGAACGTCCGTCCGGTAAAAACGCGAGCCGCTCATCGGCGTGTCAAATCCGCTCGGCGCCCACGTCGTGCGTTGTTTCGTGCGCAACACGCCGTCGAAGTCGAAGACCGATTCTGTCGCGGCGCGGGCGCGCTCCAAGAACTGCGCCGCGGAGAGCGGTTTCGATGGCAGCAGGAATAGGGCGAACGACGCGGCGGCCAGTGCCGGAAGCGTGTAGGAGGACCAGCGCAGCCAGGGTCGGCGGGCGGGCGTCGCGCCCGGGTGTGCGTCGATCAGCCGTTCACGCAGCGCGCGTGCGAAGACGGCGGAGGGTGCTGGCTGTGGAAGCCGGTGATCATCGGGGAGGTGCGTCATGCGGGTAAGAGGGAAGAGAGTTCGGGTCGGGTGGAGCGGATCGTGCCGAGGGCGCGGCTGATATTCGACGCGACGGTTTTTTCGGAAATGCCCTCGAGTTCGGCGATGTCGACGTTGCGGAGTCCGCCGTAGTAGCGGAGTCGTACGCAATGGGCTTGCTTCTCGGGTAATTCGTCGAGCGATGCCTGGAGCGCTACGAAGCGTTCGCGCCGTTCCATGCGGGCTTCGGGAGGATCGTTCTCCCCCGCCACTAGGTCTACGATCTCGTCGAGGTCGATGATTCCCTCTGGGCGTTTGTTGCGATAAACGTCGGTGATGACATTACGCGCGATGGTGAATATCCAGGCCGCGACGCTTTCGGCTCTGTTAGGATGGAAGTTTGGCAGCGCGTGCAGGATCTTCATCCATGCCTCGCTCGTCGCGTCTTCGGCTTCGCACCGGCAGCGCAGGCGGCTCGCGGAGAACGCGTAGACGCGCGGCATGTACCTGTCGTACAGGGCGGCGAATGCCAGTGGATCGGTTTTCGCCGCGAGGGCGAGCTCCGCGTCGGGGAGGTCTGGAAAGTGCATGCGGTTCGAAAGGAGGATATCGGAATCACCGGTAGAACGGAGGGAGGATGAAAGTACTGCATCCCGCCACTCGATTCGTTCTAAGGTGCCGTGCTGCTACCATTGCCTACCATGAAGCCATGTGCCCACAGACAGGCGCGCCCGGGGTTCCTCCTCGTCGAGGCGCTCATCGGCATAGCGGTGTTTGCGATTTTCCTCGCGGGCATCGGGACCACGTTGCTGTACGGCCAAGAAAACACCATCATGGCCGGCGACCGTATCCGCGCCACCACGGCTTCCATGCGCTCGCTCGAAGCCGCGCGCGCGGTGCGTGACGGGGCGTTTTCGTCGCTCGCCGCAGGGACGTACGGCGCCAAGATCGGGGCGGACGGAAAATGGTCCCTCGTTGCCGGTGCACAGACGCTCACGGGCAGTTACGTCGCGAGCCTTACGCTCACTGCCAGCGGCGCCGATTGGATGAAGGTCGATGCGCTCAGCAAATGGAAGCACGGGTACGCCCGCAGCGGCGCCGTTTTGCTTTCGACCGATATCACGAACTGGAGGACGACGACCGCGCTCGCCGACTGGCGCACCCTCACGGTCGACGGCACGTTCGCGCCCGGCGGCAACGTGCTGTTCACGCGCGCCGTCATCGGCGGATCCGCGCTGTACGTGGCGGCGGGCAATTCGGTCGGTCTGTACGTGGTCAATATTGCCAACACCGCGTCGCCGACGCGCATCGCCACGAGTTTTTCGTTGGGCGTGGCCGGGTACGACGTCGCGGTCAGGGGCGACCGCTTGTACGTGGTCGCCGCCGATTCTTCCGCGGAATTGAAGGTCTACAACATCGCCAACCCGGACGCGCCGTCGCTCGTGACCAGCGTGAACCTGCCCGGCAGTTCCCGTGCGCGCAGTCTCGCGATCACGGATCGCGTCCTCCTCGTGGGCATGACGCAGAGCGCCGTATCGGGCGAGCATGAATTGCTCGCGTACAACATCAGTTCCACGGGCAGCTCGATCCCCCTCATCGATTCCGAAGACGATGCGGGCAGCGTGAACGCCATCGCGGTCAGCGGCACGGGCGTGTACCTCGCGTCGTCCGACGATTCGTATGAACTCCGCGCGTATCGTATCTACGATTCCGGCTCACTCGTCGTCGCGTCGGTGCCGGGGTACAACCTCTCGGACCGCACGCTCGATTCGCAGGCCATCGCCGTTACCGGTACGTCGGCCATCATCGGCTCGCTCAAGGGATCCATTCAGGAGATGGTCCTGTTCAACGCGCGGCCGAAAGTGCCCACGCTCACGTCCACGGGTCCCTGGTACCACGAGGGCAGCGGCAGTGTCGTGGGCATCGCCATGGATCCGTCGCGCTGCGTCGGGTTCCTCGCCGCTGATTCCGGCCGCAAAGCGCTGCAAGTGGTGCACGTGCGCGACACGGCGTCGCTCACCGAGCTTACGACGCATACGTCCACCACGGGGAAGGGGCGCGGCGTGTTGTACGATCCGGTGCGTGACCGCGTGTTCTTGCTCACCGACCAGGCAGTTGTGATTTTCCGCGGAGCGGCTTCCACCGGCACATGCCCATGAGAACGACCCCGCCATACGCCGGCAAGAATCCAAGGGTCCAGGATGCCAGGCGTCCTCCGGTTTCCTGGTCTCCTGGTCTCCCGTCGTCCTCTCGTCCCGGCTACGCCTTCTTGGTCACGGTCCTCGTGATCGGCGTCATGGCGACCGCC
>DALYDP010000012.1:0-5925 GCA_031973095.1 Candidatus Peribacteraceae bacterium
GCGGAGTCTTCGTACTGCATGAGGTTCCACGCTTCGTCGATCACGAGCAGGCGCTTCTTCAGTTCCGCGCGGATGCGGTTCCAGATGAAGTTGAGCACGATGTAGATGGCGATCGGGCGGAGCTGTTCTTCCAGATCGCGGATCTGGAAGACGATCATTTGGTTGTCGAGTTCGACGTTCGTGCGTTTGTCGAAGAGTCCGGCGAAGCTGCCTTGCGTATACTTCTGGAGCACGAGCGCCATGTTCTCTCCGCCTTCGGTCGTGTTGAGCACGTCCACGAGGTCGTGGAGCGTCGGCACCTCGAGGTCGCCCGGGTTCTCGGTCGCAACGGTGATCCCCTTGAGGGCGTACGCATCCATGATCGCCTTGTCGAGGATGCCGTCTTCGCCGGGCGTGATGGGCCCGAGCATGAGGCGCAAGAGGCCGTGCAGGTTGATGGCAGCCGCGCGGAGGATTTCGCCCGGCGCCGCGTCCTCGCCGCGGACCGCCTTGGGCAGGTCGAACGGGTTGATGCGGTACGGCGACTGGATGGAGAGCGGGACGAACGAACCGCCTACTGCTTCGCAAAGGTTCGTGTATTCGTTTTCGGGGTCGACCACCATGACCTCGGTGCCGAGCATGAGGTAGCGCAGGATTTCGAGTTTCGCGGTGAACGATTTACCTGCGCCGGAGGTGGCGAAGAGGTTGGCGTTCGCGTTCGGGAGGTCGAAGCGGTCGAAGATCACGAGCGATTCGTTGTGGCGGTTGATGCCGTACAAGACGCCGTGGTCCGACGTGAGGTCGGAGCTCGAGAACGGGAAGCTCGACGCCAGCGGCGACGTGTTCATGTTGCGGTTGATTTCGACCTCGTCGAGGCAGAGGGGGAGCGTCGAGTTCCATCCGTGTTCCATCTGGAAGTACGTCGGCTTGGTAAGCACGAGCTTGCCGCCGAGGAGCGATTCGATATCCGTCTGTACCTTCTTCAGGCGCTCTTCGTCCTCCGCGTAGATCGTGATGTACATGCCGAACTGGAACAGCTTCTCCTGGCCGCGTGCCAAGAGGTCGCGCAGTTCCTCCGCGTCCTGGAGGGCGGCTTCGAGCGTCGGGTCGCGCACGATGCCGCGCTGTTCAAGCATGCGGATCGAACTGCGCAATTCGGCGACCTTCTTCTTGAGCATCTTCATGATCGCCTTGTTCGAGCTGGGGTAGATGAACTGGGCGATGTCGATCGTGGCGTCGAGGTTGATCGTTTGGGCGAGCCAGTTCGGGTAGATGTAGTTCGGCCAGTTGTAGACGTAGAGCGTGCGGGCGTACTGGTCATTCACAATGAGGTCCTTCGTGCGGATCTGCACGCCCGCGGGCGCGATGATATCGAGCACCTTCTGGAGACCCTCTTCGTAGTGCTTGATGAGGTCACGGTCTTCGTTCGTCAGGTCTTCTCCTTCGGCGGTCGTCGCCACGATGGCGCGGTTGATGCCGAGCAGATCGTCGATCGCGTCGAGGAGCGGATGACGGAAGGCCGGAGTTGCTTGAGGGGAAGCCATGAAGCGTGTGTTTTGGTTTCTCTTTATTGTAGCAGAAAACGCGTTTCGAGGCAATCCTGGGACGTTTTCTTAAACCATGGAGAATCGCCGTATATCAGCCTTCGTTGCGCTTAGACTGATAACGAAAGTAGTGAAATGTCATAGTGAGATCGACGAACCATGACGCAGAGTCGCCTTATTCGTTGAAATTCGGCGATCCGAAAACGTCTTCGGGGTCCGGCGTGCGGGTTCCGCGCGGAGCGTCTTCCAGCACCCCGAGGTCTCCGGCGCCGGGAACGTCGGTCACGGACACGCCCGCGATGAGTGCTTCGCGGTTGGCATCGATGGCCTGGAGGCGCTCCGCGGCGGCGTCGAGCGCGTCCTCGAACAGGCGGATGATGTTCCCGATTTCCCGTTGCTTGGCGGTGGCCACGGCAAGTTCGCCTTGGACCTCGCTCGATTCCGATTGGCGGCTGCCCGCGGTGGAGTAGTCCTTGTCACGCAGGGCGTTGCTGAGCGCGCGTTGCACGTCGGACGCGCGTGAGCGCAGTTCGCGCACTTCGGCGTTCGATTCGTCTTGGCGGTCTTCGAGCTCGCCCAAGTGTTCCTGCGCGCGCGTTGCCACGTCGATCAGTCCTTCGCGGTAAGCATCGAGCGCCATCTTGCGGTCGAGCGCGCGGTTCAGCTGGTCCGTCAGGTCCACCTGGAGTGCCAAGCCGAACTCTTCGAGCAGCGCGTACGATTCGTCGCGGATGCCGCGGTCCTGGTAGAGGATCGACATGCCCGCGAGCATGCCGGTCACCGCGGAGTGGGAAGACTCGGCGTAAGGGAGCGAAAGGAATGCCGCGAGGTATGGGCCGAGTTGCGCGCTCGGGCGGGGAGTGTGCACGGGTGCCACCGTGCCGCGCATGAGGATTTGCTGCGACCACGACGCACCGTTGCGCGCAGTCATCGATGGTATCGATGGTGCCACCGCCTTTTCCCCGAAACTGAAACACGCCGTGAGACACAGCGTCGCCGCGAGGAGAATGTGGTGGGAGATCACCCTACGCATCAAAGTATTATACCATAAATATGGGTATTTTGACAATGAACACCTGGAGTACTCATGAGCACGAAAAGTGAGCACCCTCCAAATCGATACAATATTGTGTTCAAAACATGAGGCAATCCTGTGAGCAAGAGCAAATAATGTCTACAACTAGATAGGTCGATTTTCGCTGCTATTCTTCACGCAATCTCCGAGTAGGAATTTTGTTCAGAATCCATGTTCTCCACCCTCACCCAGACGGCCCAAAAGCACCTCCAGACGGAGGAGGGAATCGATGGTGCGGTGATCGATTGGAGCCCTCCGCAGAACCCGGAACACGGCGATATCGCAACGTCCGTAGCATTGCGGTTTGCCAAGAAGGTCAACAAATCGCCCAGGGAGATCGCGGAAAAACTCGCCAATGCGTTAGCTTCGCACGAAGACGTGGAGAAGGCAGAGGTAGCGGGTGCCGGGTACGTGAATGTGCGCCTCAAGCCGTCAGCGTTCCTCGCGGAGGTTGCGGGCGTGGAGGATGCGATCGAGCCGAAGAAGGCGAACAAAGGCGATGCGCCGATCATCGTCGACTATTCAAGTCCGAACATCGCGAAGCCGCTCGGCATCCATCACATTCTCAGCACGGTCATCGGCCAGGTGATCGTGAACATGTATGCGCACGACGGCGCGTCGATGGTCCGCTGGAACTATCTCGGCGACTGGGGGACGCAGTTTGGAAAGTTGGCAGTCGCGTACGAGAAGTGGGGAGAGAAGGACATAAAAGAGTGCACGCTCGACGACTTATTAAAGTTGTACGTGAAATTCCACGACGAAGCGGAGACAGACGCGTCGCTCGAAGAGGCTGGCCAGGCTGCTTTTAAACGTCTTGAAGAAGGCGATGGGAAACTCCGTGCGTTCTGGGAAGATGCGGTCGCGGTTACGAAAAAGGCGATGGGCGCGATCTATGCCAGGCTGAACGTGTCATTCGACGTCGAGCGCGGAGAGAGTTATTACGAGGACAAGATGGGATCGATCATGGAAGAGGGGAAAAAGAAGCAGGTGTTTAAAGAGGGGGAGAAGGGCGCCATGATCGTCGAGTTCCCGGAAGAGTCGAACATGCCGCCCGCGGTAGTGGTGAAGGCGGACGGCGCGACGCTATATCTGACGCGCGACCTGGCACTCATGCGTGATCGTATCGACGGATGGCATCCGAAGGCCATCCTTTGGGCCGTCGACGTCGCCCAACAGTTGTACTTCAAGCAGTTGTTCGCGACCGTTGGCCAGCTTGGCTGGAACGCGCCGGAACTTGAGCACGTGCACTTCGGGCGCATGCGGTTTGCCGACGGTTCCATGAGCACCCGCAAGGGGAAGGTGTTGAAGCTCGAGGATGTCCTCGACGAAGCGGTGCGTCGTGCCGAAGAAGTCATCGCGGAGCGTGGCGACGCGATCCAAACGGATGCCCCGAAGGAGCTTGCCGAAATGATGGGTGTCGGCGCCCTCGTGTACGGCATCCTCAGTCAGAACCGGAAGATGGACATGGTGTTCGACTGGGACAAGATGCTCAGCTTCGAAGGCAACAGCGCGCCGTACCTGCAATACACGTACGCCCGCGCGAAGTCGGTCTTGCGCAAAGCCGGAGCGGAGGGGGTGTCGATCGCCGTGGGCGACGTACAGACGCTCACGCCGCATGAGCGCAGGATCTTTTTGCACCTGTTGCAGTTCAAATCGGTGCTCGCCGAAGCGCGCGACGAAAAGTTGCCGCACAAGTTGGCGAATTACCTCTATGAACTCTGCCAGAGATTCAATTCGTTCTATAACAGCGACGATATCGTGCAGGCTCCCGAGCCCCAGCGAGGTCTTCGCCTGCGCCTCACTTCCCTCACCGCGGCCGTCCTCAAAGCCGGCGCTTCCCTCCTCACGCTCCGGGTCCCGGAGCGGATGTAATTCCTTTTTCCTTCCAGTCCCATGGCCCCGTTCCGTTCCCGCCGTTCCCGTTCCTACGGCGCTAGCCCCCTGGTCGCATTCCTCTTGGTCGCTTCGTTCGGCATCCTCTTCGTGGGGTGCGGCGGCACGGCCCCCGGCGAGGAAGAAATCACCTTCACCGAGGACGACCTCGCCGACTTCACGGACGTCGCGTCCGACACCGAGACCGAATCCGGTTCCGTGACCGGCGGCTCGGGTTCGGAGCTCCCATACTTGCTGCCGTTGCCTTCCGGCAGCGGCGCGACCGGCGGGGAGATCGTGCTCGACCTGTCGAAGGTCCCGCGGTACGACGCCATCCGCACGGGGTCGGTCACCGATCGTAACCAGTTTCGCGTCACGAACGAGTTCGTGAACGTGCGCGCCGCCGCCGACAGCAAATCCGCGTTCGTCGCGAAGCTCGACCGGGGCGCATCCGTCGTCGTCGTCTCGTTTCCGAACGCCTCTTGGGCCGAGGTGCAGCTTCCGGACGGCAAGAAAGGATTCATCGCGTTGCAGTATTTGGCGCGCGTGACGGGGGACGACCGTTTGGCGGAGGAGAAGAAGCAATTCGAGGGGCAGTACTACGTGAACTTCGCGTTCGTGAACGTTCGCCAGTCTCCCGATCAGAGCAGCCCGAAGATCGGCGAGATTCCCGGTCGGGCGATCGTGAAACCGACGTCGATCCAGAACGGATGGGCCGCGGTGCCGTTCGAGGGAAAGACGGGCTACGTGTCGGAGGGGTACCTCGCCCCGTTCTTGCCGTCGTTCCAGGTGCGTCAGGAAACATTCGAACTTCCGATCCTTCATTACCGGCTCGGTGCCGAATCCGACGCATTGTTGAAAGGTTTGGCCGCGCACGTGAAGGCACTCAAGGACCAGGGGTACTCGTTCATGACGCTTCGGTCCTTCGCCGACCTTCTTGAGCAGCAGGAGGGTAGGGATGTTCGTCTGAATCCGAAGTCCGCCGTTGTCGCCGTGTCGGGCGTTACGGCGCAGAACGTGCAGGCAATCTCCGATACGTTGAACGCCGTCGGTATCGATGCCACGGTGTTCATCGAGACGTCGCAGCTCGGCATGAGCGGCATCACGGAGAAGCAGCTCCTCACCATGAAGGCCAACGGCTTCGACATCCAATCGGCCGGTCACACGGGCGACGACTTCCGCGCCCTCACGAACGCGCAGGCGACGCTCGAGTTGCAGCAGAGCCGTAAGTTGCTCGAAGAGCGCGCGCTCACGTCCGTCATGGCCGTGGCATTCCCGCAGGGCGGCGTCAACGACCGCATCGCCCAGCTGGCCACCGAGGCCGGTTATCTGCTTGGCGTGGGTGAAGGATCTGCGAGGAAGTTCACGCGCAGTGATCTCCTGAGGCTCCCGGGTATCGTGGTGTTCCCCACGATGACGACGGAGGAGGTGGTGAAGCTTGCGACCGGCCAATAA
>DALYDP010000012.1:6025-21072 GCA_031973095.1 Candidatus Peribacteraceae bacterium
GGTGTTCCCCACGATGACGACGGAGGAGGTGGTGAAGCTTGCGACCGGCCAATAACTACATACATATCAATACGCTAAGACCGCCCACCCTTGCAGGGGGAGGGTGGTTTTAGCAATGGACACATTGCCTCACCCCCGGCCCCTCTCCGGCGACCCGTTCTCCATGCCCGGAGAGGGGAGAGTTTTTTGCGAAAAGCGTTGCGTCCCCCTCTCCTGGGTGGCGTGCGGTCGTGTGCAGGAGAGGGGGTTGGGGGAGAGGAAATTTCTTCACTCTTGCCCCATTCCGAACGCCTCACGGACTTGTTTCATGACGTCGTCGTAGCTTTGTCCGGTGGTCGTGGCGGCGCGCTGGGCCGTCTGCTGCATCATCATGCCCATGATCTCATCGAAGTGCGCATAGAGGTACCACGTGCTCCAGATGAAGAAGAGCATGGGGATCAGCGTGAAGAGGCTGTGCACGTACGAGCCCCACATGCGGTACTTATCCCGGCGGTCGATGCGCTCAAGGTGCATGACCATCAGGTCCAGTTTCTGTTCCGCTGTCACGGCAGTTTCCAGTTCGGGGCTTTTCTTCATACCCCGATCATAGGCGTTTAGAAGCCTCGTTTCCACTTCCGAAACGTTTCGAACGCGCGCGTGAATCGGTAGCCGCCCGTCAGCGGGATGTCCGCGCAATGCGTGAGGGGGAGGGGGTTGCCGCCGAAGCCGGTCTTGAACGTGGTGACGCCTGCGAAGGGGTGCTTCGGGTCGATGATGACTTCCTTGCCATCGCCTAACACGTGCCGCGGCGCGATGCCCCAGAAATTGTAGATATCGTCGCCGCGTTCGAGGGCGTTACGGATCGCCGTCCATTGCAGTAGGTAACTCGCCGGGATCTTCGCGTGCTTGTGGGTGCTTGCCCCGTGGTGGTAGCTGGTGATGCCGGCATAGCTCATGTGCACTGAGGCGGCGACGACTTCGCCTTGGTATTTCGCGATATACACGATGGCTTGGTTGAGAGGGGCGAAGCGTTTCACCTGCGAGCGGATGTACGACGCGCGGTAGGGAACGAAGTGGTGCCGCTTGCGCGTTTCTTCCTGTAACGCGAAGTACGCTTCCAGGTCCTCGAGGGGGTTCGTCGACGCTTCGACTGTCACGCCTTCACGCTCGGCGCGACCCACGAGGTTGCGCGTCGTTTTCCGCATGCCGGCGAGGATGTGTTCGGGCGTGCGCTTCGTTGCCGAAGGATCGGACCCCGCCCAGCGGTCCGTCTCTTTGAGCGGGATGTACCAGGTGTATTCCGACAGGAGGTGCATGGGGGAATCGACTGTGCCGTGCGCGCGGAGACGTGAGGCCAGCGGGTCTTGTTCGAGCCAGAAGGGGCTGACGCGAAGGAACGAACAGCCGCGCGACCGGGCTTCATCCTTGAGTGCGTCGAGGAGGGCGAGCAGCGTCGGCTCGTCACGCACCAGCGGGCCGTACTGCACCATGAGGTGCTTGCCGCGGCGCGCGGGCACCACGATCGCCTGGCACGCGCCGGCAATCGTCGCCTGCCCTGAGCCTGTCGAAGGGTCTTCCGCCACGAGGCGGATCGGTTCTTGGCCGATGTCGCGGTAGACCTCGCCCATCGTCCAGCTTTGCAAGAACGAGGCATAGCGTTGCGCCGTGACGAACGTTTCCCAGGCCTGCGGATCGGTCGCGTAGCGGACGGTCATCGGCGGAGGAGGGGGTCGAGCAGCGCGACGAGTTCGTCTGCTTGGGCAGGAGTCATGGTGGGATGCGTGGGAAGGCTCAGGACGCTTCGGGCGGCGCTCTCGGCCTGCGGGTCGCTGCCTGCTTTATACCCCGCAGTGGAGGTATCGCAGGCCTCGGGACACACCACGCAGCCGGTCCATCCGTCGTCGAGGTGCACGTTACGCGGCTTCAGTGCCGCGCGGACCCGGGCTGCGCCTTCGACGAACATCGGGAACTTTTGGAGGGGGAGCGAGGGGGTGACAGCGCGTATGACGGCCCATCCCTTGGCGCCCGATGCTTCGAGGTAGCGCTTGGTGAGCGCCCGCCTGTGGTCGTTGATCCGCTCCAGTTGGCCAAGCTGCCACCGGGCGAGTGCAGCGCAGGCGTTCGGCATGCGGCGGAGCTTGAACGGCATGCGACCTTTTTTCTCGTCATCGGTCAGGACAGGTGCGAAGAGGCCGAGTAGTTTGAGCGGCGCGAGCAATGGGCCCGCGAGCCTGAGGCCGGTCAGCGGGCGCACCAGGTGTGCCATGCGCGGCGGATACTCGAGCAGGCGCACGACCGACCAGAGCGAGGCTTCCTTAGATTTCGATTCGAGCTCCATGAGGCGGCGCGACGTTTCGGGGTCGCGGGTGAGCGCAGCGCCACCTCCGATGCCGGATATCGCCTTGTCGCGACCGAAGCTGCAGATGGCATGATCCGCGTGGCACAGGATGCCGTTCGGGCCGCCGCGGTCAGGCAACACGTGCGCGCAGTCCTCGATGAGGATCCAGCCGTTCGCGTCGCACTGCGTCTTCAGTTCGTGCGTTTCGGCGGGAATACCGAAGGTGTGCTGGCAGATGACCACCCGCGTGCGCGGCGACGCCACGGCTGCCACGGTCTCGGGCGTGAGGTTAAGGGTCTCCGGGTCAATGTCCGCGTAGACCGTGCGCAGGCCGGCGGCTTTGATGGCGTTCGGAACGACCACGCAGGTGAACCCCTGCACGATCACGTCGGACCCGGCGGGCAGGTCGAATGCGCGAAGAAGCGCCAGGAGCGATTCGCGGCCGGTGGCGAAGAGCGTCGCGTCGTAGCCGTAGCGCTCCTTGAGATCGCGCTTCAGCAGCGTGCGTTCCGAGCCTTTGCGGTATGCCCACGGCGCATAGCTGAGCGCGAGCGTGCGTCGCAGGAACGCGGAATCCACGTGCGGGCCGAACGTATGGTGGATAGGACGAAGGAGGCTCATCGTTTGCGGGGGAGGAGGCGCCGGAGGGTGGTTTGCGGCATGCGACCGACGCAGAGGAGCAGGCCGTCGTCCGGGACGGATGCGCTGGAAGAAGAGAGGAGTTCGACGTCTTTTCCGAACCCTTCCGCGAAGGCGGAACGTCCGGCGTCCGTCGTGAACACGACGCGATCGACGCTCTTTTTGGCGGCGGCCCCGAGCTCCTTCAGGAAGCGCTTTTCGTCGGCTCCGGTCTCGAGTAGTCCGCTCGTGAGTAGTACCCGCGGGCGCTCGTCCCTGCCGTTGGCCCAGTCGAGAGCGGCCTTGAAGCTAAGGGGGCTGACGTTGTAGGTGTCGTCCATCACGAGGACGCCACGCTCTTTTTTCAGGTGGAAGGTGTGCGCCGAGCCGCGGTAGCCCGCGAGCAGTTCGCGGATGCGTTCGTCAGCGATACCCATGTGCCTGGCCACCGCGACGGCGAGCATCGCGTTGCCTGCGTTGTGCGCGCCGTGGAGCGCGACGGCGAAGCGTGTGCCGTCGGATTCGAGCGTGAGGCCGCGGTCGGTGTGGATCACCGTCGCGTCGGCCGATCCGGCCAGCGTCACCGCGCACGGCGCACGGTCTTTCAGGCTGGCGGATGCCGAATTATCGGAAAGGAAGAATGCGTGACCGTCTTTCGGAAGGGCGTGAAGAATCTCGGCGTTGGCATCGACGATCGCTTCTTCGGAGCCGAACAGCGCGAGGTGGTCGCTGCCCAACGCGGTCACAACGCCGATGGTGGGTTGGGCCACCCGGCACAGTGTCGCGATCTCGCCCTTCCGGTATGCGCCCATTTCCACGATGAGGAGGGGTATGGCCTGTTGGGGCGCAGCTCGCCACGCCCGTACATCACCCTGCGTGATGGTCTTCAGTAACCATGATGCAACACCGAGCTCGGTGTTCACGTGATCGGGCGTGGCGATCGGATGGAGATCTTGCAGCACGCATTTCAGCAATTCTTTCGTTGTCGTCTTGCCCACGCTGCCGACGATGCCGATGACCGTTGCATTCGTGAGCGATGCGCGGCGTGCGGCTGCACTGCTCAGGAGACGTCCTTTCATGGCGAAGTCGACGGGCTTCCAGAGGAGCCATGCCAGGAGCACAAATACGGGTTGAAGGAGCGGAATCAGCGGAAGTACCATGATTTTTTCAACGAAGAACGTTTCGAATGCATCACGCGCGACCCATACGCAGGTCACGGCGTCGATCATCAAGGCTGTCGACACAAGAAGGATGGCTTTCGATGTCCATACCGGCGCGCGTCTTGATGGCCGTACGATGTCGAACACTGATAATGCGCAGAGCGTGAAGAGGAGTAATGGGGAGGTTGCGATGAGCAGGATCCCCAGATTGAGTGCCAGATCGTTCCATTCGCCGAGTGTCGTTCGCGCGATTGCGAGGACGAAAAGGACAAAGAAAACGTATGCCATGCCGATCGTCGCGCGTACGCGGCCGAAGAGTGAGGTGATCCACCCTTCCCGCCGCAGGTGTTCGCCTAAGCGGTCCAGTCTCCATTCCTTCATCTGGAACAACCGCGCGAAGGTCAGGAGCGGGGAGAGCGATCCCCCGAGGACGCCGGCGACCAGCAACCATTCGAACGTCACGCGGGCATTGTACCCTTTCCAAAGCCCCGTGCGTTGCAAGTTCAAATTTGACAAGGTACAAAAAAGACCTACGCGATGGTCATCACCCAGCGCGTAGGCAGCGACTCAGACAGATTGCGCTCCCTGAGCCAGGAGTAGGCTATTGTGCGTCTTTGGCGTTGTCAATCGCAAGCAGCCCGCCGTGATTCTCCTAGAGCCGTCTGGCAGTCGCGATTGTGTCGCGTTTTTCTGTCGGGGTTTTTTCTTTGGAGAAGGTGGTTATGAGAAGGCAGTTTCTGGGGATTGTGGCAACTGCTGTAGTCAGTTGCGTTCTTTCCCCTATTTTGGTTGTTGTTGGCCCGCCTTATGTGACGCCGGATCAGGATCAGGTCGTGAATGTGGGGAGCGCCGGTTCGTTGCATTGTAAACATTAATAAAATGTGCTATAGTATATACATATGACACACACCCACTCCCAGGCTCAGCAGCAACAGCAGAAGGGTCAGCACACCCATTTCCAGCAGTTCGTTGCCGGGTTCGTTTTGAGCGCCATGTACTTCACGTACATGTTCGTCATTCTCCCGACGCTCTAACGATATCGATCAGCGAGATGATCCACGTCGTCGCCCGATGAGGGCGGCGATTTCTCGTGCGTTCGCGCGGTGCACGGCGTGGCGTGTTCCCGCGTACACGTGCAGTTCGACGTGCGGAATCAGTCGTTCCATGTATCGCCCGTCGCTCACGGGCGTTTGACCGTCTTTGTCTCCCCAGAAGATATCGACCGGTTGCGTGATGCGCGGGAACAGTGGTGTCAGGTCGTCTTTCGTCACGAGCACGAGGGTTCGCTGCATGAGGGCGTTGGCCCGTTCGTAGTCGTGTACGCGCAGGAGTCTGTAGAGGAGTTTCTTCGACGCCGGCGCCAAGGCGGAGAGTCCGGGGATCGAGAGGAAGAATTTGCCGGTTTTCGCCAGCGCGACGCCGACCGTGCGGCGTAGGAAGTACCTGCGGTTGCGGTTGATGGCGGGCGCGCACAGGAACAGGCGGTCGACCGTGATGAGCCCTTTTGCGGCGATGACGATGGCTGTGCGGCCGCCGTGCGAATGTCCGAGCAGCCACAAGGGCCCGTCGTTTTTCTTGTGTTTCTTCACCCACTCCACGGCCCACGTTGCGTAGTCGTCGACGGTCCATGGCGTCGGGGGATCGGGTTCGGCGCCGAAGCCGGGGAGGTCCGGCGTCAGGATGTCGAGGTCCGTGTCGGCAAGGGCCGCGCGCAGCGGATCGAATGATTCTTTGCTCCCGCCCCAGCCATGAAGGCACAGTAATGTCGGACGCATGGATTCATTGTAGCTCCAACCCCTCTCCCACGCTCGCGACGAGCGTCGCCCTCTCCCGGCGGGAGAGGGCGCATGCGCGCCGTAGAGACGCGCGGATGGGGAGAGGGGTACACTACAGGCTCCATGGCGGACATTTTGCATATCAACGGCGACCCTGCGCACGACGCGTACCATGCAGCAAGTGCCGCGGAGGTGATTAAGGCGGGCGGCATCGTCGCGTTGCCCACGGAAACGGTCTACGGATTGGCCGCGAACGCGCTCGATGCGGATGCCATCGCGAAGATCTATGAAGCAAAAGGACGTCCGTCCACGAATCCGCTCATCGTGCACGTGACGTCGATCGACGCCGCCAAGGCGCTCGCGTCGTCATGGCCGGTCGCTGCCCAGAAATTGGCCGAGGCTTTTTGGCCCGGGCCGCTCACGCTCATCGTTCCCAAGAATTCCCTGGTGCCCGACGTGGCAACCGCCGGACTCCAGAACGTGGCGCTTCGGATTCCGTCGCATCCCGTCATGCGGGCGGTGATCGATGCTGCGGGGTTGCCGCTTGCGGCACCCAGTGCCAACAGGTCGCAGGCAGTGTCGCCCACGCGCGCGGCTCACGTGCTCAAGAGTCTCGGCGACAGGGTCGACATGATCCTCGATGCAGGTACTACCCAGCACGGACTCGAATCCACGGTCGTCGATTGCACCGTCGTTCCGCCGCGCGTGTTGCGTCCCGGCCCGGTCACGATCCTAGAACTCGAACGGGTCGTCGGCCGCGTGAAGTCCGATCAGTCGGATGTCGCCGATGGCATTGCCCATCCGTCGCCCGGCTTGTCGCACAAGCACTATGCACCGCAGGCGAAGGTGAAGATGGTCCCTGCAGCGAAGCTCGCCGAAGCCATTGCGTCCTCCGAAGGGCCGGTCGGGGCGTTCGTGCTTGCCGGCGCATTGCTTAACCCCAACGCCATGGTCACCCAGATGCCGGCGGATCCCGTCGCGTACGGCGCGATCCTCTACACCGAACTTCACCGTATGGACGACGCGGGCGTGAAAACCCTTGTTATCGAAGAAGTGCCCAATGCTCCCGGTTGGGAGGCCGTGCGGGACCGCTTGCGGCGGGCTAGCGCGTAAGGAGAATCTGCTTATACTGGCCCAGCCCTGTCACGGTAGCTCAGTTGGTAGAGCACGGGACTCATAAGCCCGGGGTCGCCGGTTCAATCCCGGCCCGTGACACCACTTCGATCATCGCCTCGGTAGCTCAGTGGCCGCCGAGGTTTTGCCGAGGCGCCAGAAAACAATACCTGCCGCCGCAGCGGCACGGGACTCATAAGCCCGGGGAGGTGGTGAGCTTGTCGAACCATTCAATCCTTGGCACGGCGTAGTCCGTAGACGAAGCCGGCCCGGCCCGTGACATCATTACAAATGTTTCAACTTATTTTATTCTGGCAATCCTGTATCCTTGGCAAGGATGCAAGATTTTCATTCCAAGGTCGGTTACTCGTATTCATATAAGAAAAAGGAGTTACTGTGTTTTGTCGGAGCGTGCGTTGCTATCACTGCGTTAATCTATTTGTTCTTTCCGCTGCCTGCTAACGGATTTCTGACCCTGATATTTACGGCGATATTCCTCTTGTTCTTGGTGGTTGGATTATTGCTCATGAGATGGATATTGGGAGTGACAGTCGAAATTGAGGGAAAAATCGTTAGGATTCGTACATCACAAGCTGGCGCTCTAGCGCCGAAGGAAAATGAGTTGTATTTCGCACAGAAATCGTCAGGAGCATGCGTCATCACGAAAGAGAATGTGACCGAGGCAAGAAAACTCAGACCCGAGGAAAAAATTGAACTTCAGAAATCATGGAATTTCTCCACGTATGCAGGAACCAGCGTTTTGAAATTTCTGATGAACGTGCCAACAATGCAGCGATTGGCTTTTGTAACCGATTGGGACAACATTGTCATATTGCGCATCGCTGACTTGAAAGTTTGGGACCCGACATTTTCCGATATGAAGCGCATGAAGTCACAGAAGGATTATCATCTTCTCGTTTCGGTTCAGCACCCCGATGCATTTATAGCTGCTCTCTCTGGCTGAAATTCATAGCACCGATTGATGCTTGTTTTTGTCTGCCGAAAGCGAAAAAAGATGTAATAAGTAGAAACATTTTTGACATCATTTCATTTTGTATACGGTAGTTCAACTGGCCGCCGCAGCGGCACGGGACTCATAAGCCCGGGGAGGTGGTGAGCTTGTCGAACCATTCAATCCTTGGCACGGCGTAGTCCACAGACGAAGCCGGCCCGGCCTGTGGCACCAACTTGACAAAATAAATAAGTGATATATAATAATATTTAGCTGTTTCTAAAACCTGTTCATTCAAAAGGAGCTGCACGATGGCTACGATTTTTGGCCCTAGTGGTTTTGAGGATCAAGACGGACCGTACCAGTACCGTTGTTCGGTAAGGGATTACGGTCAGGGCATCTACACCCTGAGCCTCTCAGATCAGGCGGGAAGCACGAGCTGTTCCGCTCTTGAGTTGCCACACGCGCTGGCAGGATGGCTGAAGCAGAACCCCGAGCTCGTTGTTGTAAGTGTCGCAGTCATCGACTCATTACCGGGGGGCAGACTGCTTGTCGTCACACGCTCCAAGTGAAAGTTTCACGAGGCAGCCCAAACTCGCTATTGCAATCCTGTGATAGCGAGTTTTTCGATGTACTTCATTGCTCTTACTGAAGCCATGTTCACCTTCATCACAACCAAGTATGATGTTTTGGAACCTGTGTGGCCATTTCATTTTGTACACGGTAGCTCAGTTGGCCGCCGCGTGGATGCTCGCGGTCTCTATGGGGATCGACGCCTTCAAGCAGCGGCGGGACCGACAGTGATATTTTCATATGCCTCGGTACACTCGGCGCATGGAGGTGCTTCTTTTCATTGTTTCCGGCGCGTTCGCACTTAGTAGTACCGTCTCGTTTTTGGCGTACATCCCTACCATCATCGATCTTATCCGGCGGCATCCCAGTGCCAATATGTGGTCGTACGTGCTGTGGAGCAGTACCGCGCTCACGGCGTCGCTCTACGCCCACCTCGTGCTCGATGACGGCCTCGCCATTTTTTCCGCCGATCTCCAAACGGCCGCGTGCGTCGCTATCCTCGTCTTGCGGATGCGGCTGCCGGCGTGACGTGTCCGTACGTCATGGCTGCGAAGGGGATGAGGAGCGGTAAAAACGGATGCAGGTAGCGGGGTTCGGTCGCGGCGATCGCGGCGACGACGATCAGGCTCGTCACGGGGAGCAGGAGGAGCAGCGTGTTCGTTCGTGACGTTTTCGTGTTTCGGGACTGAGGCAGCAGCAACCAGATCATGGCCGGAAGAAGGATGAACAGGAGCGTGAGCGACTGCGACACGGTCCCTATCGGTCGGAACGCCGTGCCGTTCGTGGGGAAGGGGTGCGTTCCGTATGCCATATCGACGATGCGTATGCCGAAATCACGGACGGCCAGTAAGGGATGCGCCATGACCCATGCCCGGTTTTCCCCGTATATATCCGTGATGTCGACCTGGATCTCGCGGATCGCCGTGAATTTTTTCTCCAGCGATACCGGCGACCCTACTTCATAATTGCTGCCATCCGGGAAGGTTGCCTTCACGCCCATGAGATCGCCGTGGTTGGCCATGGCTATACGCAGGGCGTCATTCGAGAGCAGGAGGAATTCCCCGTCGTTCCGCGCGGTCATCACGAGCGATGCGGGGGCGATCGTCGCGCAGAGTCCCGCGAGGAAGAGTAGTGCTCCCGCGGCGCGTTTCGCCCAGGACCATTGCCAGGTCGTAGCCACCGAGGCGGCGAGAAGGATGCCCGCGATGAGTCCGATCGATTTGAAGGACGTCGCAATGCCGAAGCAGGCGCCCGCCGCCAGGAGCCACCATGGTCCTTTTTTGAACGACATCGCCGCGCAGAGCGTCGCCGCCGTGAGCATGAACGTGAAGGGTGTTTCGGAGAGTGCATAGGCTGCGTAATCGAACAAGGGGAAGCACGCGGCGGCGATCGCCAACGCCGTGAGCCCGACGCGCGTTCCGTACAATAGGTACGCCAGGAGGCCGGTTCCCGCGAAGATGCCCATGGCGAGCAGCCACTGCATGGTTTGGAAGACGGCGATGCGGTCCATGTCGGGTCCCAGCGCGAAGGCGAAGAGCATTTCGGTGCCGGGCGGAAAGAGTAGTTCCGCGTCGACCCATTCGCCGTCGCGGTGCCACACGTCGTTTGCCCTGGCCCAGTACTGCGACATGTCGCTGTAGACGTAGCGTTCGCGGAAATTGTCCGCCGATGCGTACGGGTGGGCCGTGAATATCCAGGCATACCGCAGCGTGCCGGCCAGCACGGTGAGCGCGACGAGGATCATGAGGGATCCGTGCCGTCGCAAGAACGCGTTCATGGCTGGCAGTTTCTCATAGCATGACCGCGAGCGCGATCGTCGATCGGCGAAACGACGGTCATCGACGTGCCCGCGGATGAGAAGTGCACGATCGTCGTTGAGTAACGCCGTGATCTTCGTACAATCAGGGGGCCTTCGGGTCCCATTTTTCTCGCCCGTTCGCCGTCACATGATCAAGCGTCTCTTGCCCGCCATCGGCCTCATTGTCATCGGTCTCGCGATCATTCTCGCGTTCCGCGTTCCGCGCGTGCCGGTCCCGAATCCCGATCCCAATCACACGCACGCGGATTTCCTCGTTGTATTGGATGGCGAACCAGTCGATTTCAGCGGCGACGAATTCATGACGGGTGCATCGACCGAGGATCACACGCGCGATCCGAACCTCAGTCCGTTGCGCCAGTTCCTCCACCTGCACGACGGCATCGGTCACGTGGTGCACCGCCATAAACCCGGTCTGACGCTGGGCGATTTCTTCGAGTCCATCCACGTGGGGTTTACGGCGAATTGCATCGTCTACACCGCGCCGCTCGAGCGGGATCCCGGTTGTTCCGATAACCCCTGGCGCATGATCGTGAACGGTCAGGAGCGGCCATTTTCGCTGAATTACGATTTTGCGGACGGTGATAAGATCCTGCTCACGACCGCGATGGATGACGCCGCCCTTGCCGCCGAGTGGAAAGATATGACCGACGACGCATGTCGTTACTCGAAGACGTGCCCGTGGCGCGGCGCACCGCCCGCCGAAAACTGCGTCGCCGATCCGACGGTGCCGTGTATCGCCCCCCTCCAATGACCATGAACGATCCTGTAACGCCCCCCGCCGATGATCGCGACATCCAGGCAGAGCTCGACGCCGCCCTTGCCGAAGTCGCGCGTCTCAAAGATTTGGCCGGCCGCGCCCATGCCGACCTGCAGAACGCGAAGCAGCGTCTTGAGAAGGAGGCGGCGGATCTCCGCGCGTACGCGTCTGAAGGCGTCGTTCACCGCATCCTCCCCACGCTCGATAATTTCCAGCGCGCGTTCGCGTCGATCCCCGCCGACATCGCGGGCCACGAATGGGTGAAAGGCGTCACGGCCATCGAGCAAGATTTGCTGAAGCAGGTTTCGGAAATCGGACTCAAGCGCATGGAATCGCTCGGCGCGCCCGTCGACCCGGCGATTCATGACGTCCTCAGCGTCGGTCCCGGCGAAGAGGGGAAGGTGGTCGACGTGTTCGAAGAAGGGTACACGCTCAACGGCAAAACGATTCGCCCTGCGAAGGTAAAGGCGGGAGGCGGGGCGGCGTGATCAGCCCTGGACGACGCGCGCGAGCACGAGGATCCCGAGGATGCCGAGCGTGTTCATGGTCAGGCAAATGACCCCGAACGCCCGTTCGCTTAATGTCGTGGTGCCGCTGAGCAGGGCGACGCCGAGTTCGTCCGGGAGAGGGGAGGCGATCACGATGCCCGCCATGGCCCATAGCGACCACCGGCGGATGATTTCCGGCGTCGTATCGTGATGGAGTACGCGGTGGATGCGGTCGATGATCGAGGCATGGCGCAAGCGTTCCAGCTCGTCCCCGAAGAAGCTGACGCGCAGGAGTTCGAAGATCACGAGGTCCGACAAGAACGCGCCCAAGCCCGCGAGGGGGGCTGCGATGAATGGGTTCACTTCGTGCGCCATGGCGACGAACGCGGCGATGGCGAACGGCGTCGTGAAGCCGTAGCTGAAGAGCAGCCCGGCGGCGAATACGCCCGGGTACCCGAAGCCGTGCAGCCGTCCGTCGAGCCATTCGAACATGCCCACTTGGTAGAGCACGTAGGCGACACCCATGCACATGCCGAGGCCGATGAGGCGGGGGTAGGCAAGAACGGAATGCATCGGAACATTATAACAAAAAATCATACTTTTGACAAGTTCTTGCCTATGGCGCCTCTCAAGCTCCCCGGATGCACCGGGCGAATGCTTCCCCCTTCTCTTCAAAGTTTTTGAACATGCCGTAGCTGGGCGAGGCGGTGGACAGCAGGATGATGGGCGGCGAAGAGCACGTGGCGGGTAGCGGGTAGCGGGTGCTTTCTTTTGCTTTCGCAACAGCTTCTTCCATTGTTGCGACATCGATCAGTTCGATGGTCGCGCCCGTCGCTTCGATCGCCGCACGGATGCGCGGCCCCGATCCGGGAAAGAGAATGGCAGTCGTGACGTTTGAGTCTTTCAGGCGGTTGGCGAGCACCGAAAAGTCGTTGCCGCGGTCCTGGCCTCCGAGGATGATCGTTTGTACCCCGTTGCCGAGGGCATCGAGCGCCGCGATCGCGGATTCCGGCGTGGTGGAAATGGCGTCGTCGATCCAGCGCAGACCGTGGATCATTCCCAAGTCCTGTAAGCGGTGGGCGAGCGGTTGGAACGTTTTTACTGCCGCGATGGCGGTGTCTTTCCGTACGCCGAGTTCCTCGCAGACGCGCCATGCCAGCGCGACGTTTTCGCGGTTATGTTCGCCGATGAGTTTCGTATCGGTGAGGTTGACCGGGCAATCGTCGGCGTGGACGGGGATCTTGCGGCCGCTTCCTTCGGACGCGATCGAGACCGCTCCCGGCGAGTCGGCGTTGAAGTACACGGTGTCATCGTCGTGTTGGAACCGGGTGATCTGTTTTTTCGCGTCGAGATAGGCGTCGAGCGAGCCATGGTAATCGAGGTGCTCGGGAAAGAAGCTCGTGACGACGGCGATATGGGGTGAGCTCGTCGCGTCCATGAGCATGTAACTGCTGAGCTCATGGACGAAGATCGTTCCCTTTTTCGCGTCACGGATATGCGCGATCGAGGGATCGCCGATGTTCCCCACCAAGTGCACGTCGCGGCCCGCCGCGCGGAGTATCGCCGCGATGAGCGAGCTCGTGGTGCTTTTGCCCTTGCTCCCCGTGACACCGATGACGATGGCTCCACTGTCGGCGATGGTATCGAGGAAGATCTGGACGGCAGAGGTCAGTGGCCAGTTGCCAGTGGGCAGTAGAGAAAGTGGAATTCCTGGCGATTTGATGATCACGTCGAATTTTCCCAGGTTCTCCAGCCATCCTTCGCCCACCTGTAACCAGTGTTTGTCCGAATCCTTCGGGATGGCGGCGTTCTTATCGGCGATCGTAATTTCTGCGTTCGGGGCGAACTGCTCCAGTGCACGTACGGTCGCTCGGCCCTCTGTGCCGTACCCGAGGACACACACCGTCTTTCCGTCGATCTCGTGGATTCTCATGCGGGTAGTGCGGAGAGAAGGACGGGTGAAAGGCAGTGGTCGGCGCTCGAGGCTAGCGCTTCTTTGGCGTGGCGTGCGCCGTCCTTCGCCAGGGCTGAATGCAGGTAGGTGCGCATCGGTTCGGAATCCTCGTAGCCGCTCCGCTCGTGCGCCAGGTGGAACGCCGCCGCGGTTTCCTGCGGGGTGCCCACGCACTCGAAGGGCTTGTGGCCGCTGATGCCGAGCAGCTCTTCGTACAGCGGCACCAACGCGGGCGTCGTGAGCACGTCGCCGCCCTGAATGGCCACCACGTGATCACGCGGCAGGAAGGCTGCCAGGAGCACGCCCGTGAAGGCGCACTTGGGGCACGCCTTGCACCACACGCTCGGGTGGATTTCTTGGTACGCGAATCCTTCGGTCGGTTTGATTTTCCAGTTCTTGTTGCAGCTGGTGAAGTGGGGGAGTGCCGCCGTGAAACGCGTGAACTCCTGCACGATGCGGATCTCGCTCCAGGGTCGAAGCAGGCTCACGTACTCCACGGACGTGCCGCAGGTGTCGGCGAGGTGCGTGCGGAAGGCGCGTTCGAATTCAAGCGACTTGCTCCACTGGTGGTTGATCTCCAGCTCGTTCCACACCAGGTTCGCGTCGTTGGCGCTCCGTTCGTTACTGAAGGCGACGACGTCGAAGCCCGCGGTTTCGGCCACGAGGACGGCGACCGCGGAAATGATGCTCGTGATCGGCACATGTCCGTTGTAGGCACCCCTCGCGTTGAGCGCGAAGAGGGCGGGGTCGAGACGCCTTTCGACGAGGAGGAGTGGCAAGTCGAGGGCCTTTGCTAACGTATCGATGGCGCCGTGCGAACCCACGCGGAGGAGCGTCACGTCGTGGCCGGCTTCCTTGAGGAGCATGGCCGTGACGACCGAATCCTTGCCGCCGCCGAAGGGCACGAGCACTTTGAGTTTCTTTTTGGGTGCCACGGGAGCGGGCGTGCGGGTCGGCACCTTCATGTTCGCTTTAATGGAGACGATGCCTTTCGGGTCGATCTTGTTTTTGAAGAAGAGCTCGCCGAGGCCCTTTTCGTAGACGGTCGTGAAGAACGCGGCGTCGGCGGGCGACACGGGATGCTCGATTTCCACGTCGCGGGGGAGCGAGGTTTTGTAGTAGCTGACGCCCGCGAGGACGTGCAACGTTCCGACCAAGCGTTCCACCACCTCGGGATCGCCGCCCGTGCAGCATTCGGGCAAATGGTAGCTTTCGGTGAAGCTCTCGCTCTCAAGGTCATACTTCAATTCGACCTTCGCCGTCTCGGGGTCGTAGGAGTGCCAGTGAATGCGGAGGAGGTCGCCTCGGTGCATGTCGAAAGCATAGCGGATCGTCCGCGGTCCGTCCGTACTGGTGCCGAGGGGGTTTCTGAATGCTATCTCCTGTGCGTGGAGCTGAAGGTGCTTTCCCTCGGTCAGGCAGAGGAAAAGGCCAATGCGCTGGTTCTTGCCTAACGGTTCCTATGGGCCTACTCTGAAGCCTCAAACGCATAACGCTTGATTTCTGCATCAAGCACCTCTT
>DALYDP010000013.1:0-11620 GCA_031973095.1 Candidatus Peribacteraceae bacterium
ATGACGAAGCACGGAAAGGTCACGTTCGACCCTTCGTTCACGGTCAACGCATCCGCGCGACGCATCAACGCCGAAGGATTCTGGCACGCGCTCTTGCTGTACCGCATCAACGCGATATGGCAAAGGATAACCAAAAAACCCCTCATTCGACGGAAAGAAGTCGATTGGAGGTGATCGCTACGGCAACGGAACAACTCGCCACAAGCCCCCCTGCTTCTCCACGCCGTCACCCGTACTGCCATCCTCAACCTGAGATACCGCCGATGCATACATCGTTCCCACGTACACATATCCGTCCCGACCTTGCCGCCAAGCCATGGGCAATGTGATGTTGCCGAGGTGCTGATCAGATATCACCACCCCCTGCGAATCCACGGTCGCCCCGCGAACGTATCCCAAGTAGAGATCGCCATAGAGCATCTTGCCCGTGAGCAAACCGCCGTAACGATCGATTTTCGTCGGACGGTATTCAAGGCCGACCCACGCCGAACGGAAGCGTGAATTCGACTTCACGAGCGGGTCTTCCAGTTTGTACCGATGCGAGTCGGAACCATCCCACGACAACGATGGCGGAACGAAGCGCGTGCAGTCGCCGTCGAGGCAGCGACGCCCTTCGGAGTCGGGCCAACCGAAATTCTGACCGACTCGGCTGACGATGTTTATTTCCTTTACGTCAGGCGACGCGTTGTCCGGGAGCCAAAAGCGACCGTCCGCGTCGAAGGCGCCTTTTCCCGGATCACCCAAACCGTACGCGTACACGAGGGGACTTTCAGGCGGCCTCTTGGGCGACATGTTATCGCTCGCGGGCGTGTGACCGCTCAGGTTGGAGTCCTTCAGGGGCCTGAGGCGGATGACTTTTCCGAGTTCGTTCGTGGTGTCTTGCGCGTTATCAGGATTCCCCCTGTCCCCCACGCTCGCCCACATGACGCCGTCCGGTCCGAATGTGATTGCCGTGATCGGATGCCGCGAAAAATCGGCCTTCGAATCACCCGCGGCAAGCATGTTCGCTGCCGTGAAAAGTGTCTCGGAAAAATCGCCGTTCGACATGGTGAAACGTTTGATGGCGCTGAATTGCCCGTCGTCGATGCAGTATGCGACGTAAAAAAGCCTGTTGGTCGCGAAATCGGGATCGATCGCGATGGATGCGGAACAATCGCCGTCCGTATACGCGGCGGGAATCTGGAACGAACCGATCATGGTCGCGTATCCCGCATGGAGACGGTAACGGGCGACCGTGACGCTCCTGTTCACGGCGAGGAATTCCGTACCGTCAGGCAAAAAGGCAAAGTCCGCGAGCGCCGTAAACTCCCCTCCCTCCAACCGAACGGGCTCAAAACCGATGCGCGTAGGCGTACCGACGAACCGTTCCGCGGTGGGCGGATCAAGACGGACTTCCACGGACCCGGATCCTGCGGCGGGCTTCACGTCCGCGTCGCCGGACTCGACGCCCGAACAACCCCCGAGGAGTACGCACGAAAGCACGATGGCGGAAGCACGGTGTTTCACCGACGGAAATCATGCCAGAGACATGCACGCACAGGACAAAGAAACGTGGCTCACGCAAGCGAAAGCTGCTATAATAGTGGGAAACCCAATCCCTATGCCCCGCCACCTCGACGTCGCATACTTCTCCATGGAAATCGGCCTCTCCGAACGCCTCCCGACGTTCGCGGGCGGGCTCGGCATGCTCGCAGCGGACCTCATGCGCTCCTGCGCCGACCTCGGCACAGGTGCCGCGTGCGTCACGATGCGCTGGCGGCACGGCTACCAAAAACAAACGTTGAACGGCGACGGCACGGTGTATCACGAAGAACAATCCTGGGACCCCGCTGCCGAAGGACTGACGCCGCTTCCCGAGCACGTGATCGTCCACGTCGAAGGGCGCGCCGTCCACGTGGGCGGATGGCGTGTGGACATCGTGGGTACGAAGGGCGCGGTCCCGGTCTACTTCCTCGACACCGACCTGCCCGTGAACCGCCCCGAAGACCGTGACATCACGCGGAACCTCTACGGCGGCGACCAGGCGATGCGCGTGAAACAGGAGCTCGTCCTCGGCGTGGGCGGCGTGCGGATGCTGCGCGCGCTCGGCATCGCCGACGTAGGCACCTACCACATGAACGAAGGACATTGTGCATTTCTAACGCTGGAATTACTCAAAGAACGCGAATTCAAAGACGAGCTCGTTCGCCCGTCCTGCGCCTTCACCACCCACACGCCGGTAGCGGCGGGCCACGACGTGTTCCCGTACGACCTCGCGGGCCGCATCGTCGGCGAC
Source organism: Candidatus Peribacteraceae bacterium (assembly GCA_031973095.1). Classification (GTDB taxonomy): domain Bacteria; phylum Patescibacteriota; class Gracilibacteria; order Peribacterales; family Peribacteraceae; genus DALYDP01. The sequence continues at coordinate 2,276 of DALYDP010000013.1, forward strand.
ATGCTGCCGTGGCACATCAAGAAACTCGCCGGCGAGGACGCGCTCTCCATGACGCTCCTGGCCATGAACCTGAGCCACTACACGTGCGGCGTCTCGAAGCTCCACGGAGGTGTGGCCCGGGCGATGCTCGGCAACGGGAACATCGATTCCATCACGAACGGCATCCACCACCCCACGTGGGCCAGCCCCGAGATGCAGGCAATCTTCGACGCGCACCTCCCCGGCTGGGAAGCGCGTCCGGCGCTGCTCGCGCACGCCCACGTGCTTCCGGACGACGACCTGCTCGCGGCGCATAAGACCGCCAAGCTTCGCTTGATCGAGGCCATCTTCGAACGTACCGGACGCCGCCTCGACCCGGAGAAGTTGATCGCAGTCGAGGCCCGCCGCATCGTTCCGTACAAGCAGCACGAACTGCTCTACGGCGACGAAAACCGCCTGCGCGAGGTGGGCGCGGGAAAGCTCCAAATCGTCCACAGCGGCAACTCGTTCCCGGGCGATGCGTTCTCCGGCGGCGTGATCAACCACCTCCGCGAGATCAACGCCCGCTTCGGCGACGCGCTGCCCGTGACGTACGTCCCCCACTACGACCCGGGCTTCGCGAAGCTGCTCGTGGCCGGCGCCGACGTGTGGCTCAACACCCCCATGCGCCTCAAAGAGGCATCGGGCACGTCCGGCATGAAAGCAGCCCTCAACGGCACCGTGAACGTCTCCACGCTCGACGGCTGGTGGGCGGAAGCCTACGCCCAGGACCCGGAATCGGGTTGGCGCATCGGCCCGGAGCGCGAGATCGCCGATGAGGACCAAATGCGGAAGATCGACGCCGAAGACCTCTACACGCAACTCGAGCTCGAAGTGCTCCCCTGCTTCGCGGACAAAGCGAAATGGGCTGACCGCATGAAACGCGCCATCGCGCTGGCGGCCACGTTCAACACGCATCGCTGCATCGAAGAATACAAGAAAAAGGCATGGCGCACGTGCTGATGCTCAGCGAATCCTGACCAGCTCCTCATAGATCTCTCTCGGCTCCCACGGTGCATTCGGATTCAGTGACGGGATTTTCGCAGTGTCATACCCGATGGACTCAGCCTGCGCACGGAGAACGTTTTCACGCAACCGATAGACCCGGGAATACGTCCCTTCCGCCACGAGTTCGTAGTAAAAATGAAACTCGGGACGCCGCTCGGTTTCCAACATGTCCCGCAAGATCTTGATGCGCGATACGTCCTGATTATCCGGAGTGGAATGACGAATCGCGATCCACCGGACGAATAACCATGGCTCACGGACTGCCTGGTCGAAATACAGATAACTACCTTCGTACACGAACTTTCCCATGGGCACGTTGGCGTTGAGCATGTCACTTTCGGAATAGTACCGCGACATGAGGTATCTGCCCCCGTCGTAATCGCGGAACAACACATCCCCGTCATCATCGACTGCCTCTACTCCTTGGCGGAGGGAAGGCGGAACGCTGTCATCGTAGGAAATAACATGATAATTCGTAGAAAACGCGACATGCCAATACCAGCCCGCGGCGGCGAACAACGTCGCGGGGAGAAGCACGATCATCGCCAAGTGACGCAGGTACCTGCGGCGTGCCAAGGAATCGATCGCAAGGACCAAGGGAAGAATGGCCGCGCTTATCCAGGTGAAGGCATAGCGGGTGTTCGCGAATAATCCGTACGGCTCAGTCGTGTCAGTGCGCCACTTGGGCAACTCCTCGACGGAAATACTGTTGCGGCCGAGCGCCATCATCGTCACCACGAAGATGGCGGGACTGGCGAGAAACAACAGGACGAATGCGTCTTTCCACCGACGGCGCAGCAGTAGCATGATCGCGACCGCCGGAGGGAAAGACCAAAGCAGCCATGCCCCGTGCATATGCAACGATGCGCGGTAAAAAACGTGTAAAGCAGCCAATAAAAGATCGTACGACGCACCGCTGATCCGAAGGGAAGCCGATTGGACCTCAACGCGTTCAACTCCGAGTGAAAGGAATGCGAACGGCGAATCGGCATAGAAGGAACTGTACAAAACAATGAAGGCACTACCCAACACCGCCATGAAGACATAGGTCAACGTGATGGCTTTCAATTTGTCGAAATGCATTCTTTCGCGCCAGCACGTCAGCATGACGAACACAACGCTCAGCGGTACGAGCAATCCGCCTTCGAAACGCGAGAGCGTGGCGAACGACACGAAGGCTCCCAGCAGGGACAGATGGACCATCGACAACGTGTTTGACCACTGCAAGGCATAATACGTCGCACCTAAAACCATCACGACGAGCGGCACCTCCGTCAGTGCGGACGATGCGTAATACTGAAGGAAGGGATGGAGATTGAATAACGCCGGAGCCAACAGGCTTGTCACGCGCGATGCGCCGCATAAGCGGGCGATTCCATAGAGGAAATACGATCCGATCAACACAAGCGGCAACAGCGTCAAATACGCGCCGAAGGCGAGCAATAAGGACTTCGGGAGCAGGAATACGGCCGGCACCAGGATGGAGCGCAAAAGCGGGGGCCAGAAACCCAACTGACTCATGCCCGGGGTGATACTTTTCACTACCTGGAGCGCCTGCAGCAAGTGCGACTGGGAGTCGATCAGTACGTTCACCAATCCGATAGATTGGATATGCGCAAAGGACGCCGCGGAAAAAATCGCCGCCGCACCATAAAGGATAATCGGAACGAGCCGCCGATCGCGCGTGAACATGTTCATGAGGAGACGTTGATGGGGGCAGGCAAAGACATCAGCGGATGGTTCGTCTTATCCCACGTCGATTCCTGGCGGAAGAAGCGCAGGATCGCGCGGGAGGTCGCCAAGCTGAGCATGAGCCAATAGAGAAAGGACAACAACGCCATGGGCACGATCGAATAATAACGACGGTAAAACAAACCCACGAGGTTAAAGTACGTGAACGCCACGTTCGCAATTCCGAACGACACCACCGAAAGATAGAGCAACACGTCGGTGAAAATCGTTTGGATATAGGGGTCCCGGGTGAAATACCAAAAGCCCAGCATGCACCACTGCGCGAGGTTGATGCCGTTGAGGAACACGCCGCCAGGCACATGGAACATGAACATCAGGAAGTTGCGCAAACCGCCGAGGTCTTTCCAAAGCAGCGCGGGGAAGCGCAGGTTGACCATGCTGGTTTGCACGAAACCCTGCATCCACCGCGTGCGCTGCTTGATCCAATCGCGCAGATTGGTCGTGGATTGCTCCCACGAATACGAATCGAGCACGGTCGCGTTCTTGTAGCCGTTGCGGAACAAACGGATGCCCACGTCGCAGTCTTCGGCCAAGTTGTAGGCGTCCCATCCGCCGATACGGATGAGCTGCTCGCGCCGGAAGTAGACGCTATGACCGGAGATGGGCGTGGGTGAATGCACCGTGGCGAGACCGGGCAGGAAGAAGTTATAGAAGAACGCGAATTCGGCAGCGTACATCTTGGTGATCCAGTTCACGTCCGGGTTATACACGTCGATGCGGCAATGGACGTAATCGAGCGTGGGATCGTTACGGAACGCCGACATGGCCTTCATGAACTGATCCGGCTCGGGCAGCGTCTCCGCATCGAAAATCACCAGGTACTCCCCCTTCGTTTCGCGCAGCGCGACGTTCAATGCCTTGGGTTTCGTCTTGGGCCGCACGTCGGGAGAAACGAGGCCCTTGAAATGCGCGGGTTTCGGATGGTTCAGGAACGCTTGGATCGTTTCGTCGTCGCCGGACTCGAAGATGAAGATCATGTCGAGCTTCTCGATCGGGTAATCCATGGAGCCCATGCGCTCGCACAACTGCGGAATGATTTCTTTTTCCTTATACACCGGCAAAATCACGGAAATGGTCGGCAACGTGGAACACTCGTCCTCGGTAAGCATGCGCGGCGGCTGCGGTGGCAGCCGGAAGGTGATCCACACGACGTACAACTTGAAGATGACGAGGATGAATTGGATGATCGCGATGTGGAAGAAAAACGACCACGCGAAACTGCGGCCCAAGAATAATTCGATGATCCAAAAATACGTGACGATACCGAAGAAGGCGTAGAAAATCAGGAAATACACCTCACGCGTGAGGTGGCCTTTGGCGCTCTGCTCGGGAGCGAGGAACAGGTAGTCGTTAATGTTGGTGAAGCCGGCTTCGAAGTACTCCTGCGGCTGCGGCGGGAACAAGAACGGGAAGAACCAACGCAGCATGCGCCGCCAAATGATCGCCATGACGCCGATCGCCAAGCTGACACGCGACACCACCGATCCCCACACGCCGTGGTGGAACATGGGGCGCGTGTACTGCACCTGCACGACCTTGATGGACCATCCGGCGCGTTTGGCGTGGTAGAGCAGGAACGCGTCGAAACCCAACGTCGGGTCGAAATCGGGATCGAAGCGCAACGACGAAAGCAGCGACCGGCGGAACATCTTGAGACCGGAACGGATGTCCGCATCCACGGAGAGGAGCAGCTGACCGAAAAACCACCGGTACACTTTGCTGAAGAACGCGTACGCGAGGAACGGGTACTTCGAACGGTTCGCGACCACGACCTCGTCCGTCTCCAACGAACGCAACATGTCGATGAACGACTCACTGGCGAACCGCAGATCGGGATCAAGGAGCACGACCAAGCCGCCCGTGGCCTGATCGAGACCCTCCTTGATCGATTCCGCTCGGCCCTTCGGCCCGTGTTTCACGACCAACTTCACGGGCATGGAACCTTCGACGGACCGCACGTACTCGGCGCTCCCGTCGCGAGAGCCATCGTCCACGACCAGGATCTCGTAACCGTATTCCGTGCCGCGCAACGTATCGGCGACGCGCTGAAAACACTCGCCGAGCCAACGCTTGTCATTGGACGCGGGAACGATGACGCTCACCACCTTTCTTCCCGCTTCGGCGACGGCCTCCGCGTATTGGCTGAGCGTGAGCCCATCGGCCATGTCATCCGGCACGGACGGAGGCAGCGTCACTGGCGGGCCGTCGAGTGGCAATTCTTCGAGCATAAAAATCCTTTTATTTTAGCACATTTTCGACCGTTTTCCCATACCGCCATGACGCCCAAAGCACACATGGCTCCCCATTAAAAATTATGGTACAATCATGAGATGCGTCGATGGTTCCGTCCGTTGGCTTTCTGGCTCCTGCTGGCCTTCTCGCTCGCGCTGTATCGCGAGTGGATCGTCCGGACGAAATCCCCGCTCTTCATTCCGCTGGGTTTTTTCGAAAGCGCCGTGAACGTGGCGTCGCCGGAAGAAAGCGTGCGCGATCCCGCGACATGGAATGATCCGTTGGAACCCGTCGCGATCGACATTGATGCATTCGACGAGCTCGCGGAGCAGGAAGGCGCGACGGAAGCAAAAACGGACGTCTTGGTGACCGGGGCGACGTTCGGCGGTTTCGCCGCGGCGATCGCTGCAGCCGACGGCGGCGTCGACGTGACGTTCGTCCTTCCGGACGATTGGCACGGCGACATGCTTGGCCAAGCGGCGGTATACGCGGTCCAACGCCACCTCCCGGACGCGCCGACAAACCCCCTCGAACGCGAACTGCGTCTGTGGCCGTCGCTCCAAAACCCTCAAGCGAACCCGAACAACGCCAACGGCCTCCCGTCGGATATCGTCGACTTTTTCGCGTCGCGCGTCGCCTCGGAAAAGCGCATCACGGTGCGCGACGGTTATGCGATCGAGGCGTTCGGACGGAATGCGGAAGAAAAACCGACCAAAGCGCTTCTTCGTCCGAACGACGGAAGCGCGCCGCTCGCCGTGTCGTTCTCGTACCTCATCGACGGAACGCAGGACGGATCGACCATGGCCTTGTCGGGCGTGGCGACAACGTCGAACTGGGATGAAACGCCGGAATACGACGCCCTCGCGAAAGGCTACACCATGAGCGGCCGCACCATGCCCGGCATCGGCAAACGTCTCGACGGCGCGCGCGTCGCCATGGGGGTCGTCGACCGCGGATACCACGGCTCATTCGTGGCGCCGACATCCGTCGACGATTGCTGGAAACCGGACGTTTCGAAAAACCCGTTCGTGGCCGGCAGCGCCGTGCTACGCACCGAGACGATCGGCTGCACGGCATCCTTTTCCGTGACGTCCAGCTTCGAAGACACCGTCGAAGTATTTTTCGTGAACCACGGCAACGACAGCATCGCGGGCGCGGTGACGATCGACGGAACGGTCTTCAACATCGAAATGCGAGCCGACCCCTCCGCACGGTTCACGCGCATAGGGGCGTTCCCCGTGGGTGCAGACTCGCCTATAACCGTGACGATACGAAACGTCCTGCCGACCGACCGTCTCGAAGGCATCGTCGTGCGCAAAATGAACGCGAACCAAGAAGCGACGCACTTCACGTTGGAAGATGGCGAAAGCGCTACCTTTACATCAAGCGGCTGGGACCGTACCGACCACGACATATACGTGCGCGGAGACGGGCAAAACGCCGAAGTCATCGTGGACGGCACCCCTCATGCCGCGACACCCGTCGGCTTCGACACGTTCGTCGCACGCGGGGTGACGCTGTCGCCGGGAACGCACGAACTATCACTCACAGGCATCGAAGGCCCGGGCGCAGTGCTCGCCGTGCCCACGACTCCGTACCGCGCGCTCCAGCACGTCGAACGCCCGGTTCCGCAAACCGCCTCATGGACGTTCGTCCCCGCATCAGACGGCATCGTCGCGGTCCTCGCGCCGAACGAATCGTGCCAAGCATCGTGCGTCATGAACCTGACGGAAAGCGGGGGCGCAACGATCTCGCTGCGCGGAGACGGAAGCGGTGTCGGCGGCATGATTTCCGCCGTCATCCCCATGGGGACGGCGTCCGTGCACGCCGGCACGACCTACGTCCTGAATGCACAGCAAGGCTTTGAAAACGGCTCCCCCCTCGTGTCGGTGATCGACGAAGGAAGCGATTTGTACGGATTCGGCGTCGGGCGCGCGGACGTGAAACCGAAAAGGGCGGGCAATATGTATAATGTTTGGATACGCACATCCCGCTCCGATTCCGCAACGGTAACGGTCGGCGCGCGCGAATACGCGGCGTCTTCCACGAACGATTGGTCATACGTCGGAACGGAGCTTCTTCCTGCGGTGGGCGCATCGGCGACATCGGGCGGCGGCGTGGAACTGCTCGCGTTGCCCAACACGCTCATCGACGCCTATCATCTGCCGCTCATGCTTGGCGGCGGCACGGGCGTGCAGGATCTGCCCGCCGGGAATTACCGTGCGGTCTCGCTCGGCACCGAGAATCCGGGCGTGGTGAGCGTGACACGCGCCAAAGACGACGTCGTGCAATCCATCGAATTCATTGGCACCGAAGGCGCCTTCGCCTCGCGGAAAAAACTGATCCACGATGCATCACCCGTCACGTTATCGCCGACGAAACAATGGCCGCAACGCATCGTGCTGTTCGAGTCGATCGACGACCTCGAAACGTCGCCCGGAACGCTGAGCGGTACGCTTCTGCAACTGCTCGACGGCACGTCGTTCGCCGAAAAAAACTCGACGAAAGCACGGAAAGACATCGCGAATGCGACCCAAGGACTGTTCCTTTTCGATCCGTTCCAACGCGGCATCGGGCCGGTCACGATGGGGACACAAGGGACCGAAACGTTCGCCGATCACGCGCGCACGACGTTCGACGATGCCTACATGGTCATGCGCTATGGCCGGGCAAGCGACCCTGCGTGCGACGAGAACACCGATCCTTCGTGCGATCGTCGGAAATGGATCCGCGAACCCGACGTGTTCCGCACGGTGGATTCCCTCTCCCCCGCGCCGCTGTATCCGGACGTGCGCCGCTTGGTCGCACTGGAAACCCTCACGATGTCGGGCGCGTACGCGCACGCGATCGCATGCGCCGACTGCGTCGATCGTTGCATCAAAGACAGCGACACACCCGCACAGACCTGCATATCCGCTCCCGATGTCGATCCGCGCAGCATCCTAACCATACCCGGATCATCCCTGCCGGTGACGTTCATGTCGCCCAAGGAACATGCAATGGGCATCCTTTCGGCAACGTTCGCGGTAATGCGACGCGATGGCATGCTCGGACCGAACGACATCCCCGTCGAAAAAACTCCTCCCGCACGCGACGTATCCCTGACGCTCGGCATGTTCCTGTCGATCGACGCGTCGAACGTACTCGCCGCGAACTGGACGATCGGCGCGACCCACGACGCGTCGCGCGCACTGCGCACCCAAACCAACCAACTCGCGTTGGGCGGCGTCGCCGGATACGCGGCGGCATTCTCGCTCGCCGAGGAACGCGCGCCCCTGGAACTGGTGCAGAAATCGCCCGAAGCCATCGGCCGTTTGCAACGGTTCTTGGTGAAGCGCGGCGTATCGGTACTGCCCCTTTCGGGATCGGAGGACGATCCCCTCCTCGGCGAGGCGATGCAATGGTTCGTCCTCAATGGGAGGAGCGCATTGCGCGCACAGTGGGACGGCGAACGCGCGACGTTCACCCCCGAACCTGTGGACAGGGAAGACATAGCGCTGATCAAGATGAAAATCTTCGGCGCCGGCGGCGCGGACACGATGAGGGACGCACTGAAACGTCTCTCGAATTCTCCGACGGCAACCGATGCCGAACTGTTGAAATTCGGCGCGGAAAACGGATTCCTCACGGGAAAAGTGTTCACGCTGAACGCACGGGAAATCCTGTCGCTGCCGATCGACGAATCGCTCCTGATCAAAGCGGAATACTTCTTACATTCCACGCGCTGACCATGCACCCTGTCCGCTATTCCATCATCTTCCCCTGCCACAACGAAGCGCCGCACATCGAGCGACTGCTCCGGAAGGCGGAGCTCGCGTTCGCGCCCCTCGACCATGAAATCATCGTGGTCGCGGACGGGTGTTCGGACGGCACGGAACGCGTGGTGCGCGCGTTCGCCCGGCACGCCCCGTCGGTACGGCTCGTGACGAGCAGCCAGCGCCTCGGAAAAGGCGGAGCGATCCGCAAAGGCATCGCCGAATCACGCGGCGAATTCGTGGGCTTCATGGACGGCGACGGCGAAATCGATCCGTCATTCATGCTCGTAGGGTTCCGCACGTTAGCAGCAGGGGCGACGGACATCGTGATCGGCAACCGATACGGCCCAGGGGGTTCGTACCGCACCACGCTCAGCCGCCACCTCACGAGCCGCGTGTACCAAGCCGCCATCTGGATCCTCTTCGGCCTGCGATTCCACGACACGCAAGCGGGCATGAAAGCCTTCACGGCCACGGCGGCGAAAAAACTCTTCGCGGCGTCGAACGTCGACGGATACGCCTTCGACATCGATGTGCTCATGCACGCCCACTGGATGGGATACCGCATCGAGGAAGTGCC
>DALYDP010000013.1:11720-18942 GCA_031973095.1 Candidatus Peribacteraceae bacterium
GGCGTTTTGTGTTATAATCATGAGATTTCCCGAAAAGCGGGACTCACACAAACACCCAATGTCCATGCACTCGGTCATGTTCGGCTGGGAGTATCCCCCCCTCCATGCGGGAGGACTCGGCGTCGCGTGCCAAGGGCTCGTGCGAGGCCTTTCGAAGAATAACGTGAAGGTGACGCTCGTGCTCCCCATGGACCTGCGCGAGCATCCGGAAGCACACATGCTCCGCGGACCCACTGACGCCGCCGGTACGATCGCGACCGACGAAGCCGACATTCGTTTCGTGCCGAGCGCGCTCCAGCCGTACGACGGTTTCACCGAATATGCCGAGCGCATGAACGCGATGAGCACGTCGACCGTCGGCCCCGGCGCATCCATCAAGAACCTCTACGGACCCGACCTCGGCGAAGCCGTCTGGCGCTTCGCGGAACAAAGCGTTGCCATGACGAAAGACCTCGAACCCGACGTGATCCATTGCCATGACTGGATGACCTACGAAGCGGGCATCCGCGCCTCGAAGTTCCACCGCGTGCCCCTCGTGGCGCACATCCACGCCACGGAATTCGACCGCACGCACTCGCAGCCAAACTCCTGGATCGCGACGCAGGAACGCAACGGCTTCCTCATGGCAGACAAGATCATCGCCGTGAGCAATTACACGAAAAACGTCCTCGTGCAGGAGTACGGCATCAACCCGCATAAAATCTCGGTCGTCTACAACGGCCACGACGCCCCGCACGCAAACCTTCACCTTGAGCACAAGAACGCGGTCGTCGACGCAAAGGCAAAAAAACACGCGCCTCTCGTACTTTTCCTCGGGCGCATGACCACGCAGAAGAACCCCGTGTCGTTCCTCGATGTCGCCCGCAAAGTCGTGGATGCCCAACCGAACGTGCGGTTCGTGATGGCCGGCGACGGCGGCATGCTCCAAGAGCTCGTCGACCGCACGTGCCGGATGGACCTCGCGGAAAACGTGATCTTCACGGGCAAGGTCGGCAAGCGCGAAGCCGAGCAACTCTACCGCCAAGCGGACTGCTTCGTAATGCCGAGCGTCAGCGAACCGTTCGGCCTCGTCGCCCTCGAAGCCATCGCCCACGGCACGCCCGTGGTCCTGAGCAAGCAATCCGGCGCCGCGGAAGTATGCGAACACGCGTTCAAGGTCGACTACTGGGACACGGAGAAGATGGCCGACTGCATCCTCACGGTGATCCGCGAGGAACCCCTCGCGCGCCAAATGCGCTCCGAAGCCCCGGGCATCCTGAAGCGCCTCAGCTGGAAAAACCAGGCCCACGAAGTGGCCACCATCTACAAACACGTCCTCTCTTCCTACTAACCGTATGGCACAACGCGTTTGCTTCTACTTCCAAGTCCACCAGCCGTACCGGCTCAGGGATCTGCGCTACGCCGACGTGGGCGAAAGCAACGAAACGTACTTCGACGACGAAAAAAACCGCGCCATCTTCCGGAAAGTCTCCGAGAAGTGCTACCTCCCGGCCAACGCCACGATCCTGCGCATGCTCAAGGCCAACCCCGACTTCCATGTCTCGTACTCGCTCTCGGGCGTATTCCTCGACCAGTGTGCGGAATACGGACCCGATGTCCTTCGCTCGTTCCAGGAGCTTGCCGAAACGGGCCAGGTCGAGTTCCTCGCCGAGACGTACTACCACTCCCTTTCGTCCATCAAATCGCTCCGCGAATTCTGCGAACAGGTGACGAAGCACGTCCGTACGGTGCAAAAACTCTTCGGCCAGACCCCGACGGTCTTCCGCAACACCGAGCTCATCTTCAACAACGAGATCGCGCAGATCGTCCGCCTCATGGGCTTCGAAGGCATCGTGACCGAAGGCACCGACCGGCACCTTGCCGGCCGCACGCCGAATGTCCCCCACCGCACCCCGTCGTTCCGCCTGCCTCGCGCGGCCGAAGCCGTGATCGCCAAACATCGTCCGCACGCGAAGGCCAGCAAGACCATCGACGTGCTTCTCAAGAACTACAAACTCAGCGACGACGTCGCTTTCCGTTTCTCCGATAAAAACTGGTCGTGCCACCCGCTGCACTCCGACACCTACGCGAACTGGATCCTCGACACGCCGGGTCACAGCGTGAACCTGTTCATGGACTACGAAACCTTCGGCGAACACCAATGGGCCGACACGGGCATCTTCCAGTTCCTTGAAAGCCTCCCCTCGCAGTTCGCCGCGCGCGGCGTCCATGCCTGCACCCCGAGCCGCGTGGTGGAGGAATGGGACGCGAAGCACCCGACCTACGACGTGCATGAAACGATCTCGTGGGCGGACACCGAACGCGACCTCTCCGCGTGGCAGGGCAACGCCATCCAGAACGCGGCGCTCGAAGCCATCTACACACTGGAATCGAAAGTGAGGGCCACCAAGGACGCGAACCTCATGGAGATCTGGCGCAAGCTCCAGACCTCGGACCACTTCTACTACATGTGTACGAAGTACTGGGCGGACGGCGACGTACACAAATACTTCAGCCCCTACGAGTCGCCCTACGAAGCCTACCGCCGATTCAGCCACGCATTGGCGGACCTGCGCATCAGGCTCGAAGGATACAAAGCGGGCAAGAAAACCCGCGCCACGAAAAAGAAGAAGCTGCCCGCTACGCGTTCATCGCTCTCCGCCCGTCGCTATCCGCTCTCCGCCCCCCGTCGTCCGCTCACCACTCCCCGCTCACCGCTCCCCGCTCACCGCTAACCGCTAACCCGCTAGCCGCTCATCGCTCATCGCCAACCGCTCCCCGCTCACCGCTCCCTACTCGCCCCCCCTCGCATGCCCCGCTCCCTGATGCTCGGCAACGGCTCGCTCCTCGCCACGTTCGATGCGCGGCTGCAGCTCCGTGACCTCTACTTCCCCTACGTGGGAAAGGAGGACCACACCACGTTCGGCAAAGTGCATCGCGTAGGCGCGTTCGTCGAAGGCAAAGGCTTCGCCTGGTTCGACGATCCTTCGTGGACGATCCAGCCCGGGTACAAACTCGAAACGCTCGTGGGCCAGTCGAAGCTCCACAACGACCGCTTGGGCATCGCGATAGATCTCGAAGACGCCGTGCACCCGGTGCATAACGTGCTCATCCGTCGGTTCACGATCCGGTCGCTCGACCAGGAAAAAAAGGTGGTGAAACTCTTCTTCAACCACGACCTCTACATCTACGGCGACAAACAGAAGGACACCGCCTTCTACGAACCGTACACCAACAGCGTCATCCACTACCGCGACCAGCGCTACTTCCTCATCGGCGGCGACACGTCGGCGCCCGAAGAATGCGTGGTCGGCCACCGCGGCGGCGCCTATGACTCCGTGCTTCACAGCAAGACGAAACTCCAAAGCTGCGGCATCTCCGCCTTCACCGTGGGCAAGAGCAACTACCGCGGCTTGGAGGGCACCTGGAGGGACGCGGAGGACGGAGTCTTGAGCGGTCACCCGATCGAACAAGGGTCCGTCGACTCCACGGTCGGCATCTACTCCATCGTGGAACCCGGCAAGGAAACCATCGTCACCCTCTGGCTCTGCGTGGGGACCTCGCTCGAAGACGTCATAAAGCTGCAAGAACGCGTGACGGAAGACACCCCCGAGCGACTCGTCCGCAACGCCACCAACTACTGGAAGAGCTGGGTGAACAAGAAGCGCATCGACTTCGGGTCGCTCGACGACCGCACGGTCGAACTCTACAAACGCAGCCTCCTGCAGGTACGTCTGCACTCCGACAATAACGGCGGCATCCTTGCCGCGGCGGACGCCGACATCATGGCGTTCAACCGCGACACGTACACCTACGTCTGGCCGCGCGACGGTGCGTTCATCTGCACCGCGCTCGACAAGGCGGGCTACGGCGAAATCAGCCACCGCTTCTTCGAGTTCTGCATCAAGGCCCAAACGCCCGACGGCTACATGCTCCATAAGTACAACCCCGACGGCTCGGTCGGATCCTCATGGCACGCGTGGTACAAGAACGGCGAGTCGCAACTGCCGATCCAGGAAGACGAAACGGCCCTCGTGCTCTACGCGATGCAGAAGCACTTCGAGCAGGACCAAGACTTCGAATTCCTCCAGCGCCTCTACGAATCGTTCGTGAGGAAAGCCGCCGAATTCCTCTGCAACTTCCGTGAGGAAGGCACCGGACTTCCCCTCCCCAGCTACGACCCGTGGGAAGAACAGCGCGGCATTTTCACCTACACCGTCGCCACCACGATCGCCGGCCTGCATGCCGCCGCGCAAATGGCGCAAATGCTCGGCCACCACGCGCATTCAGAGCGCTACCACCACGTGGCGGACGAGATGAAGCAAGCGCTCTTCTTCCACCTGTACGACGAACAGGAAGGACGATTCCTCAAGAAGATCGTCCGCAAAGACGGGAAGACCCTCGAGCGCGACGCCACGCCCGATGCGTCGGTCACCGCCGTGTGGAAGCTCGGCGTGCTCCCGGTCGAAGACCCGCGCGTAGCCTCGACCATGGACGCCCTCGACCGCATGCTCACGGTGAACACCCCGATCGGCGGCTGGGCACGCTACACCAACGACACCTACCATTACCCGGGCACGCCCACGCCCGAGGCCACGGGTAACCCGTGGATCATCACCACGCTCTGGAAAGCCCAGTGGGCGATCGCCCGCGCCCGCAACAAAGAAGACCTCGCGCAGGCCCGCACCCTCATGGACTGGGTCGTGAAGTCCGCGACGTCGACGGGCATCCTCGCCGAGCAGTTGCACTGCCACACCGGCGAACCGCTCTCGGTCGCTCCGCTGACGTGGAGCCATGCGACGTTCGTCGAAACCGTCCTGCTCTACGTCGAAAAAGAAGCGAAGCTGGACGCGCGTTGATGCCACGTGCCATGAGCGAGTGGCGCTGGTGCGGTGTCGCGAGTCAAATGGTACGATGTCCTCCGTGTTCGCAACGCGGTTCATCGTCGGCACCGCCCTCGCCCTCTCTCCCATGCTCTGCATGGCGCAGGAGACGGCGGGTTCTTCGTCGGACGCGACGGCCGTGACGACGGACAGCGGCGCGACATTGCTCGACCGCCTCGATGTCGTGGCAGAAGGCGCAATCGCCTTGAAAGACCTCCCGATGCCGGAAAAAACACGGGCGGCGTGGGCCGCGGAAGTGCGGCGCTACGCGGAACGAAGCGGCGAATTACGTACCCGTTGCCATGAGGAGATCAGGAAATCCAACCGCGACACGATCGTATCGAAATCCGCCCAATGCCTGCGCAGCGATGTACTGCTCGAGATCACACACCGCCGCAAGCAGGGTGACACGTTCGCCGAACTCCCGGGCGTGCATGAGACCGCCGCCGAAGCGGTGGCGATCGGCGTGGGCGCGTACGTTTCCGCGGCGAACGCCGTCGTCGACGGCGTGGACACCGGCGTCTTCACCACCGTAGACATGCTGAAGCAGGCGAAGCGCAACCTCAACGAATCGTATCGCAAGCCGATGCTTCGTGCGTTCACGCGTGCGCGTGCATCGCGCGCCGTATCGTTGGTGCGCTCCCTCGCCGCGACCGTTCGCATCGCACTCGACGGCGATGCGCGCCGTCCGTTCATCGACGCATTCGTTCCGTGCGTCGAACGCGCGCATGACATGCTCGTGACCGCGACCGATCCGGCATCGGACGTCGTGGCGAACTACGCCGCGGGCATCGCGGAATTGGAACGGTGCGCGGACCTCGCCGAGAGCGAAACAAAGGACTGAGCGGGTAGTTGCAAAAATTAGTATTTGTTGTAAAAAAATACATCTACACACCAGTGCTTCCAGAAAAACAACTGGTTCATCCGGGCCGGGGGTCCTACCGTTGGGAGTCCCATGGAAACCCCACGTTTTCGCCACAAGGTAGAGCGCACCCGGAACAAGCATTCCAGGGCTGTGTATCGCGGAAATACCATCATCATCCGTTTGGCGAAAAACCTCTCGCGCACGGAAGAACAGGACCATATCCGCAATCTGCTCAGGCGTATGGCACACCTGATCCTTTTGGACAGGGAAAAGACCCTTATCGACCCGTTCAGGGCATTGCTCGACGGCGCCAGCTCGACGAAGGTTCACGTCGGACGCCGAAAAGTCGCATTTTCACTCCGCCCGGGTGACAAAACGACGGCCGTACGTGTGCGCGGGGGTTGGCGCATCGACGTGAGCCCAGGGATCCGCCGCAAAACGCTCCACCGGTTCCTGTGGTCGCTCCTCGCCGACGACGCGGAGAAGCACCTCGTTCCCCTGCTTCACAAACTCAACAAGGAAACGTACCGCGCGAAAATCACGCAGGTAAAAGTCCGCTTCGCCACCACGCAATGGGGAAGCTGCGCCCCGCGCGGACGCATCATGCTCAACGCCGCGCTCGTGTTCTTGCCCCCGCGGCTGCAACGCTACGTGATCATCCACGAACTCGCGCACACGCGCCGCGCGGATCACTCCGCTGCATACTGGCGCGAAGTCGAAGCCATGCTTCCGAACTACGAAGTCGATTACCGCGAGCTACACCAGTACCGATTACCGTCGCTGTAAGCGTCGCTCCGCCGGCAGAGTCTGCTACCATGATGATCACCTCCCCCTCCCCCTATGGTCATGCGTTTCGGTGACGATGAAGACGAAAACGTCAACGAGAAGAAGGGTGGCCCGGAAGCGGGCAACTACGAACCCCCGAAGGATTTACCGATCCCCGGTGAAACGGAGGGCGCGCCGGACAACGCGCAACAGTGACCGCTCAGCGGTTGCCGGGCCTCGGCACCAAGCGGCGCGCGGCCTCGTTGATGGCGTCCGCCTGGATCTCGCCGTCCTTGACGGTGGAATCGCACAGTGCCTGGAATCCGGGGACGAGCTGGTCAAGGTTCGCGGGACATGCGCCGATGCGACGGGCGCGACGAAGGATACCCTGCTCCGTACGGCCGAGGTCGCTCAGTGACGCTTCGATCACGTCGGCGGCGGGAGCGGCTTCGTGCACGGCGGGCGTCCAATAATCCACGAGCTGTTCGGCGTCGTTGATGTCGGGACAGGCGTTCTCTTCGCCGCGCGCTTCGCGCTGGGCACAGTCACGCATCACACTCCAGCGCATGCGGCGAAGTTGCGACTGGGTTGCCCGATCCTTGAATGCGCGCTCAACGGCGTCCCCCGTCACGTTCCCCCCAAGGGGAACGGCGAACGTCGACTCCGATACGATCGGGAACGCGGCCAGGAGCGCAAAGACTCCGGCGAGGACGTATTCACGCGTGGTGTA
>DALYDP010000014.1:0-6124 GCA_031973095.1 Candidatus Peribacteraceae bacterium
ATGTGCTATACTCCGTATCCGAACGTTCCCCCCGCTCCTATGCATGTCGAACACTTCGAAAAGGGTCTGCGTTATTCGGACCGTGAATTGCTGGTACTTGCGCGGAAAATAGGGAAATTGGCCACGTATTGTAAAACGCTGAAAGACGAAGCGTCCGTCATCCGCGTGGAAGCGACGCGCGCGCCCACGAAAAAGAAGCGCGATGAAGTGATGGTGACGGTTACCGTCGAGTTGCCGCGCGCCCGTTTCCAGGCCGTGTCGCGCAAGCAAGACGTCCTCGAGGCGGTCGATCGCGCGACGGAGAAGATCCAGCCCCAGCTCGTGCGTTACAAAGAGAAAAACACGGGCAGGGACCGCGCGCACCGCGCAACGCGGGTCAAGCCGGGTCGTTCCGGTAAGAAGGCGGATATCTTCGATCTCGCCGCATGATCCGTTTTCACTCTCGTTACGCCGGATATTCGGCGCTCTTCGTTGCGCTGACCGCACTGCTTCCCTTTGTCGCGTATGCGCAAACCGCGGGCACGGGACCGGTCGTCGTTCCGCCCGTCGTCGCCGTCATCAGTGGTCCGACCGACGTGGCCGTGGGTCGCACGATCGTTTTGGACGCCTCCGCAAGCCGGCTCGGCGACGCTACGGTCGAGCGATACGAGTGGACCGTTGACGGCCAGCGCGCATCGATCAGCCAGACCGTCGAAGCGGTGTTCACTCCCGAGAAGGCGGGTGCCATCACGTTTCGTCTGACGATCGCCGCGCGCTTGCAGAACGGCCAGAAGTTCGAGAGCGAGGCTGAATACCGGGTCGTCGCCTACGGCCGCAAGATCGTCCTCATCGCCGATCCGGGCATCGAGCGTGACAAGCTTGGGCTGCACATGAAGACGGCGGAGGAACAGGGCATTTTCCTGCACATCATCCAGCCGCCGATTTCCACCACGCCGCTCGATGCCGAAGAGGCGCTCGTGGGCATGCTCACGGAAGAAGCGTCGACCCTCCAGGGTGCGGACGCCGTGGTCGTGTGGACCGATGGCGTGCGCGGTCTCCAGGCGCTCATGCGCGTGACCCAAACGAACCAGGATCTGCAGTCCGCCCTCGGGCAGCAATCGATCGTACTTCTCGCCGACGGCAGCTTGGGCACGCTTTCGCGCACGGCGCAGGGTCAATACGGCGTGCTGCGCCCCGAGGCGATCCTCCTCACGCGCCGCGAAGCGCTGAACGCCCTACTCACGACGCCGTCCATCGACGCGTTTACGGAAGAAATCGCCAAGCGCGACATCGACATGCTCCGCATCGACGCATCCACCGCCGGCTTGCGCCCATGGAATGTGCTGTCGTCGCTCGTGAACGCCATGCTCGTTCGCGGCGTGCCGAGCCAGACGGTCATCCTGCTCCTCGTGCTTCCCGTCATCGCCACGATCCTCGCGTTCCTCAAGCAGGTCGTGGGCATCACGTCGTTCGGTTTGTACACGCCGTCGATCATCGCGCTCAGCTTCCTCGCGCTCGGGTGGCAGATGGGCGTGTTGTTCCTCGTGGCCATTTTGCTCGTAGGGTATGGCGCGCGTCGCCTCATGCACGGTTGGCGCCTCCTTTACATCCCGAAAGTCGCCATCATCCTCACGGTCGTGTCGATCGCGCTCCTGTTGCTCATGTCCGTCGGCGCCATGATCGGGCTCACGTTCACGCGCGAGACGATCTTCCTCTTGCTCATCATGAGCACGCTCGCGGAGTCATTCCTCAACCTCAAGACCGAACAAGGTCTCACGTCCGCGGTGCTTGCCGTGGGGGAGACGATCCTCGCCGCGTTGCTCTGCGTATTCCTCGTGCAGTGGGGACCGTTCCAGTCGCTGCTCCTCGCATACCCGGAACTCCTGCTCCTGACGGTTGTCGCTAACGTGCTGCTCGGCCGTTGGTCGGGTTTGCGCTTGGTGGAATACTTCCGCTTCCGCGACGTGTTCCGCCACCTCCAGGAGGAGGAATAATTCCCCTGAAATCCCCATGTTTCCGTTCCTCAGCAATCGGGGAGTACTCGGGATGAATGCCCGTAATTTGCTGTACATCAAGCCGTTCAATCCGCGCAAAGCGGTGCAGTTCGCCGACGATAAATTGAAGACCAAGGCGTTTCTTTCGGCGCGCGGGGTACCCGTTGCGAAGCTCTACGCGCGCATCGAATCGCTCCGTCAATTGCGTGATTTCGATTTTTCGACGCTGCCCGAAGAATGCGTACTGAAGCCGAATTACGGCTTCGGCGGCGAAGGCATTTTGGTGCTGCGCGGCCGCGACGCGAACGGCGATTTTCTCGTGCAGGGCAAGCGCCCGATCACGCGTGCGGAGATGGGGGAACACATCGAAGACATTCTCGACGGTAAGTTCTCCGTGAACGGCATGCCCGACACGGCGTTTTTCGAGAAGATCCTCACGTCGCACGAATCGTTGGCGCCGTTCCGTCCCGCGGGCCTGCCCGACTTCCGCATCATCGTGTTCAACCTCGTGCCCGTCATGGCGATGCTTCGCATCCCCACCGCGCAGAGCGGCGGCAAGGCCAACGTGCACCTCGGCGGCATGGGCATCGGCATCGACATCGCGAACGGCACCACGACCCACGCGGTGCAGTACAACCGCCTGGTCGATGAGTTACCGCACGGCGGGTCGCCGGCCGGCCACATGATCCCGTACTGGGAAGATATGCTCCTCATCGCGTCGCGCATCCAGTACATCACGAACATCGGGTACCTCGCGGTCGACCTCACTCTCGATGATGAACAGGGGCCGGTGTTGCTCGAAGTGAACGCGCGCGCCGGTCTCACGGTGCAGATCGCGAACCTCGCGCCGTTGCGGTCGCGCCTCGAGCGCGTGCAGGGCTTGAAAGTCGCGACGCCCGAGCGTGGCGTGCGCATCGCGCTCGATCTCTTCGGCGAGCGGAAAACGGGCGAAGAAGCGGGTCCCGACCGTCCCGTGCTCGGCACAAGCGAAACGATCGTGATCTCGAGCGGCGATACCACGGCGGAAGTGCCGGCGCTCGTGGCGCCCCACGAGGAGCGCACGCGCTTCCAAGACACGCTCCTGCGGGAACTCGCAGCCGAAGGGTTGGCCGACGCGGAAGGGGAGTCGGAAGGGTCCTACCGCGTGAAATTCACGCTCGGCGGGAAGAAAATCACCACGGTCGTGCGTGCCGTGGCGGACATTTCACCGCCGCATCGTGCGGTCATCGGCAAGCGGGACTTGGCGGGGTTCCTCATTGATCCGCTACGCGCCGCGCCCGTCGCCGTGAAGAGTTCGGTCCGCGATAACATCCATGCCATCGACCGCGCGCTCGCCCAGGCCGACGAGTCGCTCATGCTCATCAAGCTGCTCAAGCCCGTGAACCTGAACGAGGAGCGCGAACGCGCGCGCATCGATCGCCGGTACGATCCCGTGCTGCAGTACGCCCCGCTGGAGGTGGACCTGGACGGCTTGGAAGAGCGGTTATTGGCCCTATCGACGGACGATTCGCCCATCGGTACGTTGCTCGGAAAGAAGCGTGACGAGTTGCTCCAGCGCGTGTCGCTTTTGCGCGCCCGCGGCAAGTCCCGGGCGTTTTCCGATGCGTCGCGCGCGCTCTTCGGCGCCCCCAGTTCGATGCTTTTGGCGGTGGCGAAGGCGTTCCTGCGCGATCAAACGGCGTGCGATCTCCCTCCCTCGGACGATGCGTTCCTCACGGCAGATGAGGCCGCCGACAAATTTTCCCAGGTCTTGCAACGCTACGGTTTGCACGATTGGCGCGTGGAAGTATCGCAGCGTTTGGTGGCCGATTGCACCGTCGGCGGCGGTAAGGTGTACGTCCGCGCGGGCGCGCGGTTCACCCCGTCGCATGTCGACGCCCTCGTGGCGCACGAAATCGAAACGCACGTGCTCACCGCCGAGAACGGATCGCGCCAGCCATACGAACTCTTCCGCCGCGGCACCGCGAATTATCTCGATACCCAGGAGGGGATGGCGATCGTGAATCAAAACCGCGTGCTCTCGCCGCACCATGACAAGCGTCTCGGCGCCGCACGTACGCTCCTCGGCCTCGATTTCGCCCTCACGCATTCGTTCTCCGAAACCCTCGCGTATTTGGAAGAGGAGCTCGGTTACCGCCCCGAGAAGGCGCTGAACAAGGCATTCGACCTCAAGCGCGGACTTTCCCATACATCCGAACACGGAGCGTTCACCAAAGGCATCGTGTATTTCCGCGGCCAGCGCGCCGTGGAGCAGTTCCTTCAGGACGGCGGTGACATGGCGCGGCTGTACGTGGGGAAGGTCGCCATCGAGGATTTGCCTCTCGTCGAGGCGGTACCCGAGCTAAAGGAGCCTCTCCTGTTGCCGCACTTCCTGCGCGAGAGCGTGGAAAAGCCCGCGAAAAAACGCACGGTGAAAAAGAAATCGGCCTGAGACGAAGGACGGTTCGACGGCTCACCGTGACGCTCAGTCCTTCTTCTCGCCTTCTGCCGCGGGTGCGGCGGCTCCTTCCGCGGGCGTCGCGGCGGCAGCGGCATCGGCAGCCGGCGCTTCTTCGACTTCTTCGGGGCGCGGCTCCTGGACGATGGCGATGACCGCATCGGGCTCCGAGAGGAGCGTGACGCCGGCGGGCACCGTGATATCGGCCACCGTGAGCTGTGACTCCATGCTGACGAGCTTCGAAAGGTCGATCGGCAGGTTGTGGGGCAGGTTCTTCGGCAAGCAGCGGACCGTGATCGAGTCGAGCGTGGTCACGAGGATGCCGCCTTCCTTCACCGCTTGGGATTCGCCTTCGAAGTGGATGGCGACGTCGGCTTCGACTTCCTTGTTCATGTCGACGGCGTAGAAGTCGACGTGCGAGATGTTGTCGGAGATCGGGTCGAATTTCACTTCATGGAAGAGCACCGGGACCTTCTTGCCGCCGAGATCGAGCTCCACGAGCGTGCTTTCGCCGGCTTTCGTGTAGGCCTTCGTGAGTGCGACGATTTCGCACTGGAACGAAACGTTCTCCGTCTTGTTGCCGTACACGACGCACGGAACGACGCCCGTGCGGCGCAATTGGCGCGCGGAAACGTCGGTGGAACGAGTAGCCGTCGAAAGGGTGACCATATCCATAAGCCGGGGGACTATAAGGGGGTCAAGGGGCCTTTGCAAGGGGAAGAATCCGGTTCGTGACGCTTTATGGTCGGCCTTGGTCCTGCCGGGGTAGAATGGCGTTCGTGCCTACGGAAAAAGCCCCTTCTTCGACGGACGCCTTGAAACTGCTTCGGGCGCGCGTGGCCAAATCCCCGACGGATCCGGGGGTTTATCGTTGGTTGGATGACGAAGGAGGTGTTCTGTACGTTGGCAAGGCCAAAAACCTTCGCGCCCGCCTCCGCAGCTACGTAGCCGTGAAGGTGGATAAGAACATCGGTCCGTGGAAATTGTCGCTCATCGAGCGCATGCGCAACGTCGATTGGACGGTGGTGTCGAGCGAGTTGGAGGCGTTGGTACTGGAGACCAACCTCATCAAGGAATTCCGCCCGAAGTACAACGTCCTCATGAAGGACGACAAGAGTTACGTGTACGTGCGCGTATCGGCCAAAGATCCGTACCCCACCGTCGAGATCGTCCGCGACATGGCAAAGGACGGGGCGCTGTATTTCGGGCCGCACCTGCGGGCCATGGACACGCGCCGCGCGCTCGACATGGTTCAGGACCTCGTCCAGTACCGCGCGTGTAAGGAATCGCTCGCCGTCCTCAACAGAGGGGGCGACGCGTCGAAGCTGCGGCCATGCCTCGATTACCATATCGGCCAGTGCTGCGGGCTCTGCGCGGGGACCATCGCCGCCGAGGAGTACCTCTCGCGCATCGAGCGTCTCGTCGCATATTTCAAAGGTGATTACGGCCCGCTCATCGAGCGCGCGGAGTGGTTGATGAAGCAGGCGGCGCAGGCGAAGCAATTCGAGCGGGCGTCGCATTTCCGCGACACGCTCCAGTCGCTCCAGACCATGGCCGAGCGCCAGATCGTGTCCGACACGTCCGGCGAAGACGTCGACGTATTCGGCGTGGCGCTGCTCTCGGGCGCGGTGCACGCTGTGTTGCTCCGTAAGCGCGGCGGCAAGCTCATCGGAGAAGATTCGTTCTCGCTCATGGGCCGCGCCGAAAGCATGGA
>DALYDP010000014.1:6224-14392 GCA_031973095.1 Candidatus Peribacteraceae bacterium
GCACTCTCGGCGTTGCGGGAACTCGTGAAGCTTGAAAAAGATCCCGTGCGTATCGAGGGCTATGACATCTCGCATCTCGGCGGCACCGAGACCGTGGGCAGCATGGTGGTGGCGATCGACGGCAAATCGCGCAACGACCACTACAGGAGTTTTACCATCCGCACGCTGCAGGAAGGCGACATCGACGATTACCGCTCGTTGCGCGAGGTGCTCACGCGCCGGTTGCGCCACCTCGTGGGCGGCATCAAAGCAGAAGAGCAGCGATGGAACGCGGAAGGAATCGTCGTCCGCAAAGCGAAAAAGGCCGACGAGGTGGGTGAGTGCGAGTTCGCCCTCGTCGCGGAGAAGGAAGGGGAGACCGTCGCGGTCGCGAAGATCGTGGATACGGACGGCCATTGCGAGCTGGCGTCGTTGCGCGTGGATCCGCCCTACGCCGAGGGTCCGCTCGCGTCATTCCTCGTGCGCAAGGCGGTGAGCAGCGCGAAGGACAAGGTGTACACGCTCGTGGAGCCTGCTCTTGAATCGTCGTACGCAGCCATTGGGTTCCGACCCGTGCAACGCGCGCCCACGGCGTTCGAAGGCCGCGTGAACGAGCAGGCCGTCCTTCTATCGTGCGAACCGAAGGACCAGAAGCCCGACGTCTCGCTTTCTGCGCGTCCGGACCTGCTCGTGATCGACGGCGGCAAAGGCCAGCTCGGCGTGGTGGTGGATGCGCTGAAGAGTTGGAAGCTCGACATCCCGGTGATCTCGTTGGCGAAGAGGGAAGAGGAAGTGTTCGAGCCCGGCAATTCGTTCGCGATCCCGTTCCCGCCCGATAGTCCCGCGAAATTCCTGCTCATGCGTCTGCGCGACGAAGCGCACCGGTTCGCGAACAGGCATCGGAAGAAGCGCGCGTGGAACACCTTCGTGCGGGACTAAGGTGTCATTCGTTGCCTGTTATGCCGAGTCTGCCTGCTTGCAGATTGGCGTTCGAAGCCATAGCGTCGAGTGTACCAAGGCATGACATCAAAGCTTCCTGTACACGTCTTTCCTGTGTCCGATGCGGATGATTGTGATGATTCGCACGGTTGTCGCAACATCGTAGACGATGCGATAGTTCCCAATACGGATGCGATAGCAATGATCGCGTCCCTCGATCGGTTCCATGCCCGGCGGGAACGGATCGGTCGCCAAGGCGGCGATGCACTCCCGAATGCTCTGCAGGATGCTTCGGGGAATGGTGCGGATGTCTTTCAAGACCGATCGCTTGAAGACGATTTCGTACGGCTTCGTCATGCTTTCCTGCGAGGGAACACCTTCGAGAACGCGATGGTCGGATCGTTCTTGCGTTCGTCGATCGCTTTGATGTCCTCCAGTTCTTCCTGCGCGGCAATGAGCATCGCGTATTCCGCGGGCGGTACGAGAACCGATTTCGTTTTCGAATTGATGATGAG
Source organism: Candidatus Peribacteraceae bacterium (assembly GCA_031973095.1). Classification (GTDB taxonomy): domain Bacteria; phylum Patescibacteriota; class Gracilibacteria; order Peribacterales; family Peribacteraceae; genus DALYDP01. The sequence goes on from DALYDP010000014.1 coordinate 7,658, forward strand.
GTAGGCGACTTTCGCGTCGGGAATCGCCCCCGCACCATGTGATTTAATGTCTTGGAGCGTGATTGTGTTCATGGTGATATCAATACTGATAAAGGTACTTATTATAGTACCTTTTAAAGTGATCAAATTCAAGGGTAAATTGGTGTTTTCACGGTATTGGCCTATTACGAAAATTTTGACAAAAAATAGATAAATTGTATTATATTTCTGCTCCTTAAGAGCATCGGTTAGGAAGTAGATCTCATCTCGAGAAAGCGAGCCGGCGTTTCCGGTCCTCAGAAAAAGGGGGTTTTCCATGGCCAGATATGAGTGTTCGATAGATTTATTCAGCTTGCCTCCAAAAAAGCGGACGGCATTCCTGCAGCGACTCAGTGCAGCGGGATTTACGAGTCATATGCTGCTCGCTGCGCTTGATGCACCGGATGATGCCTTCGTATATTGGGTGCGACAGTGCCCTCGTGGGGAACCTGCTCCTTCTGCAAAGGCGAAGAGAGGCATCGTCTACGATGCGGTTTCCATGAGCCGGATTCATGGGATTCCCATCCACTGTACCGATCCGGCACCCCTCGCTACACGAGATGGAATCGTCGGCTACTACGACGGGTGGGATCTTCAGACTGAACGCGCCAGTGTCGCAGGGAAGAAATGTATGAAGCAGGATCAAAATTGGTACGAGAAGTACGGATGGAAAACGGAACCCGGTTACTATGAGGTTCTATTCGGACTGGCCAAATCGATTAGCCCCAATTGGGATCAGAAGATGGTCTGCCTGAATGGTCTCCAGAAAGAAGATCCTGCCTGGCAGGTATGTCCCATCGTCGTCGGAGCACCCATCCTGCTCGCGCATTTGTCGGAGACGGGTGAAGACTTGTTAGATGGCGACATCTGTCTTTTCGCCGAAATGCTTCGTGATTCTGATCGCGCCGGACTCTCCGTCGTCCACGGTTACGTGGTCGCCGGCTGCCGCTGGGTTGGCTACCGCTTCAAAGACTTCTCGTTCGCAGTTTGCCGGAAGTTATGAACCTTGCAGCTTGAAGTTCTCGAGGCTTCTTGGTTACCCGCCGAAGCTCTATCAGGAGCGTGGGCGGAAACCCTTGAACGTCCGCCGGTTTTCCGGCGGACGTTTTTTGTATTTCCAGCCCATGAGTACGTGGCAACTGCAGAGCATTGTCACTCGCATCCGTCTTTTTCTGCGCGTACAATTCCGTCCGCTTCCTTTCCCCATTCATACATGCGCAAACTCACTCTCCTCCTCGGCGCCATGGGCGGCGCGATGGCCGGTTACGTCTTCAGCAACAAGACGCTCCGCGAAGAACTCACGAACGCGAAGGACGCCGAAGCGGCGGGCAAGGTCTTGGCCAAGCACCTCGCCAAAGACGGCAAGCAGGTCGGCAACGAAGTGAAGAAGTTCATCGAGAGCGACGAGGTGCAGAACAATATCGTGAAGGCGAAGAAGTACGCTCTCGACCAGGCAAAGGAGCTCCAGAAGAATGCCATGGACCTCATGAAGGAAGGTCAGAAGCAGATGGGTCTGGCGAAGAAGGTGAAGAAGGTCGCTGCTAAGGCGAAGGCCAAGGCAAAGAAATAAATGTGTGAACCATGCGATGAACACCCCTCCTTCACGGAGGGGTGTTTTTGTGTCGCGGCACATCTGTCACCATGGACAAATCTTGGTTTCACGGCATCACTTGCGGCCTCTGGGTCGCTGCATCATCATGGGCCGGCCCGCCGTCGTGCTCCTGCAACTATGGCGAGGCATGCTTTCTTCCCGCTTTTATGACACTCACCTTCATGCAGACACTGTGGATCGTCCTCGGATCGGGCGTCTTGTCGCTCGTGGCCGCAGGAGTCCTTCAGGCATTCATCGCCCGCGTTCCGTCCGGCGATGACAAAATGCGCATGCTCGCGGCCAAGATCCGCGGCGGCGCCATGGCGTTCCTCAAACGGGAGTACTCCGTCATCATTCCCTTCGTCCTCGTGGTGGGCGTGCTCCTGTACGTGTTCCTCGATGCCAACGTGTTGGGCGAGGCACAGGCGTGGAATCGTCCCTTCACCGCACTCAGCTTCGTGATCGGCGCGTTCTGCTCCGGCCTTTCCGGCTTCATCGGCATGCGCGCGGCCACGGCCGCGAACGTCCGCACGACGGAAGCGGCCAAGACCAGCGTGACCAAAGCTCTCCAGGTGTCGTTCTTCAGCGGAGCCACGATGGGTCTCGGCGTGGTGGGCCTCGCGCTCATCGGTTTCGTCGGACTCCTCATGGTCCTCGTCCAGGTGGCCGAACCGGAAGCCGCGCTCAAGTCCCTCACGGGCTTCGGCTTCGGCGCTTCGGTGGTGGCGTTGTTCGCTCGCGTGGGCGGCGGTATTTACACGAAGGCGGCCGACGTCGGCGCCGACCTCGTGGGTAAGGTGGAAGCGGGCATTCCGGAAGACGATCCGCGTAACCCGGCCGTGATCGCCGACAACGTCGGTGACAACGTCGGTGACGTGGCGGGCATGGGTGCGGACCTCTTCGAAAGTTACATCGGCGCCATCCTCGCGACGATGCTCATCGGTTTGCATCTTTCCATCGGCGACATCAGCCAGGGCGCGCTCCTCGCGTACCCGCTGCTCCTCTGTGCCGTCGGCGTGGTGGCGTCCATCGTGTCGCTCGGCGTGGTCCGCACGAACAACCCGGAGAAGGTTCAATCCGCCCTCAAGAACGGCATGATCGTCTCGGGCGTTCTCTTCCTTGGCGGCGCCTTGTGGCTCACGCTTTCATGGTTCCCCGCGGAGTTCGCCTGGCGCGTGTTCTGGGCCGTCACGGCCGGTCTCGTCGCCGGTCTCGTGGTCGGACTCCTCACCGAGTACTACACGTCCAAGAAGTATCGCCCCGTGAAGCAGCTCGCCGACTCGTCCAAGACGGGTCCGGCCACGGTGCTCATCGAAGGTTTGGCCCTCGGCTATGAGTCGACGGCCCTCCCGACCGGCGTGATCGTCATCGCCATGGGCGTCGCCTATGGTTTCGGCGGCCTCTACGGCATCGGTGCCGGCGCGGTGGGTATGCTCGCCACGCTCGGCATGACGCTCGCGATCGACGCGTTCGGTCCCGTCGCGGACAACGCGGGTGGCATCGCGGAAATGGCCGGTCTCCCCAAGGAAGTGCGCGAGCGCACGGACGCCCTCGACGCGGCGGGCAACACGACGGCCGCCATCGGCAAGGGCTTCGCCATCGGTGTCGCCGGCTTCATGTGTTTGGCTCTCTTCGGCGCCTTCAAGGAAGACTCAGGACTCCTCGCCATCGACGTCAGCAAGGCGTCGACCCTCATCGGCCTCCTCCTCGGCGGCATGTTGCCGTTCTTGTTCTCCGCCCTCACGATGCGTGCGGTCGGTCGCGCCGCGATGCACATGGTGGAAGAAGTCCGCCGCCAGTTCCGCGAGATCCCGGGCCTCATGGCCGGCACGGCGGAAGGCGACAGCGCCAAGTGCGTCTCTATCGCCACGGCGGGCGCCATCAAGCAGATGATGCTCCCCGGCCTTCTCGCCGTCGTTTCCCCGGTGCTCACGGGCTTGCTCCTCGGCCGCGAGGCTCTCGGCGGCTTGCTCGCGGGCGGCTTGGTCAGCTCGATCATGCTCGGCATGTCGATGGCCAACTCCGGCGGCGCGTGGGACAACGCGAAGAAGTTCATCGAATCCGGCCACCTCGGCGGCAAGAAGAGCGATCCGCACAAGGCCGCGGTCGTCGGCGACACGGTGGGCGACCCCTTCAAGGATACGTCCGGTCCGTCGTTGAACATCCTCGTGAAGCTCATGACGATCGTCTCCGTGCTCACGGCGACGCTCTACACGGCCAACGGCTTCCTCGGTTGATCCGTCTTCCATCGTAACGATGCGTCAGGGCGCCTTCGGGCGCCCTTTCGTTTGCCATCGCAGTCGTACCGGGGTAAACATTGCCCATGGGTATCAACGCCAAACCGGATAACAAAGAGTACGCGGAGCTACACTCTCACCTCGGCCAGAGCGTGGAGCCGCATACCTTGTGGGTCATCGCGCACGAGCAGGGGATCAAGCTGCCCAGCAAGGATTACTGGGAATTCAACGACCTCGTGACCCTGAACAAGGAGACGGTGACGTGGGAGGATTACCACAAACTCTTTCATCTGACGGAACTCATCCAGAGTTCGCCGGTTGCCATGGAACAGACGGTGTACCAGGTGATTTCCGGCGCGTACCGCGTGAATAACACGACGCTCCAGGAGCCCGGGTTCAACCCGTTGTATCGCAACCGCGGGGGAGAGCGTGATCTTGATAGCATCATCCTCGCTGCGTTGCGCGGTATGGAGCGTGCCCTTTTGGAATTCCCGGCCATCCGAGCAGGGCTCATCGTCATGCTCGACAGGCGTCAACCCAAGGAGCTCAACGCCATCGCGGTGAAGAAGGCGATCAAATACCGTTCGCGCGGCATCGTGGGCATCGACATCGCGGGGCCCCGCGGCGAGGACGCGTTCGATTATGCGGACTACGCCGACTTGTATGCCATGGCGCGTGATGCCGGCCTGAAGACCACCGTGCACACCGGCGAAGACGGCACGGCCGAGGAGATGGCGTACGTGCTCAAGCACTTGCCGCTTGACCGTTTGAACCACGGGTTCAAGGCGTACACGGATCCGACGCTCATGGCCGAAGTGGCGAAGCGCAACCTGCTCTGTTGCCTGTGCCCGACGTCGAGCCTGAGCCTGAAATTTTTCGAATCGCCGGCGCACATGAAGACCGTCCTCCGCACGTTGCTCGACCACGGGGTGAAATTCTGCGTGAATACCGACAACCCTTCGATGCTCCGTACGAACATGCGCAAGGAGGTGCAGCTCATGCGCGACTATGGGATTCTCTCCGAGGAGGAAATCGACCGCACGATGGATTGGGCGCGGGAAGCGACATTCATCCCGACTGTCCCCGGGAAAAACCTGTATTTGTGAGAGTCAGGCAAGTTGCCTTTCCCGTCCGGGGCGGTAGTATCCGCTCGGGCTTTTCCCCGCACTTCGCCCAGTTTCCGTTATGGCCAAAACGCCCAAAACCTCGACCCGCAGCGCCCGTTCCACGGGGGCCCGCAGGTCTTCTTCGCCGCGCTACGTGATCGTCACGGGCGGCGTGTGCAGCAGCCTTGGCAAAGGCATCGCGGCGGCGTCGATCGGCGCCATCCTCAAGGCGGCGGGATTGAAGGTGTTCGTGCTCAAGCTTGATCCGTACCTCAACATCGATCCGGGCACGATGAGCCCGTTCCAGCACGGTGAGGTGTTTGTGACGGACGACGGGGCGGAGACCGACCTCGACCTCGGGCATTACGAGCGCTTCATCGACGAACCGATGAGCAAGCTGAGCACGGTCACGACGGGCAAGATTTACACGGAGGTGCTCGCGAAGGAGCGCAAAGGAGACTTCCTCGGCGGCACGATCCAGGTCGTCCCGCACATCACGGACGCCATTAAGGCCGCGATGAAGAAGGCGGCCACGGAGAGCGGATGCGACGTACTCATGGTGGAGATCGGCGGCACGGTCGGCGACATCGAAGGCGAGCCGTTCCTCGAAGCCGTGCGCCAGCTCAAAGGCGAGCTTGGCCCGACCCAGATTTTTCACGCGCACCTCACGCTCCTGCCATACCTTGCCGGCAGCAAGGAATTGAAGACCAAGCCGACGCAGCTCTCCGTGCGCGAATTGCGCCGCATCGGTCTGCACCCCGATATGATCCTCGCCCGTGCCGACTACGACATTCCGACGGATTTGCTTGGCAAGATTTCGAAGTTCTGCGACGTGCCCCGTGAGGCGGTCATCCCCGCGCCGACGCTCGATTCGATCTACGACGTGCCCGAATGTTTTCAAAAATATCGCGTGGGCCAGATCATCGGCAAACGCCTCGGTTTCGGTGATTTGAAGCCGAACATGCGTCCGTGGATCGACGGCGGGAAGCGCCATCAATCCGCGACGAAGACAGTGAAGATAGCGCTCGTGGGCAAGTACACGAATCTGGAAGACGCGTACATCAGTGTTATCGAATCGATCAAAACCGCGGCTGTGTTCAACGGCGCCCATGCCGACATGCTCTGGATCGACAGCGAAAAATTGGAGAAGGACGACAAGAACGAATGGGCGCGTCTCCGCGAAGCCGACGGCATCGTGGTGCCCGGGGGGTTCGGCAAGCGTGGCATCGAAGGGAAGATTAAAGCCGCGCACTATGCCCGCACGGAAAAAGTCCCGTACCTGGGCCTGTGCCTTGGTGCGCAGATCCTTGCGATCGAGTTCGCGCGCGCCGCCTTGGGCGACCAGAAGCTGACGAGCGAAGAGTTCGACGAAGAGGGGAAGCTCGGCCGCGACACGTACGTGGTGCACTTCTTGCCCGGCCAAAGCAAAGAGAAGGAGAAGGGCGGCACGCTCCGTCTTGGCGCGTACGAGTGCAAACTGCTTCCCGGTTCCAAGGCTGCGAAGGCTTATGGCAAAGCCGTGATCAGCGAACGCCACCGCCACCGCTACGAGTTTAATGACGCGTTCCAGGCGGAGCTTGAGCGAAAGGGTCTCGTGTTCTCGGGCACGTGGAAGGAGCGGGGTCTCATGGAGATCGTGGAGGTGAAGGACCACCCGTTCATGGTGGGCAGCCAATTCCATCCGGAGTTCAAAAGCAGGCCCCATAAGCCCCATCCGCTGTTTGCCGCGTGGATGGCCGAAGCGGTCAAAAAATAGCATTTGACAAGCATGGGATGCGGAATA
>DALYDP010000014.1:14492-18368 GCA_031973095.1 Candidatus Peribacteraceae bacterium
CACCCGTCGCAGGCGTGCATCCCGTTGAAGATGATCCTGCCCAAAGGCGTGACCGTCGCGATCGACCGCGCCACGTCGGTCGACGTCGCGTCGAAGACAGTGAAGGGGGAGAAGGCGACGTACGCGTACGATACGTTGGTTTTGGGTCCCGGTGCCGAGCCGGCGTATTTCGGCATTCCCGGCATGAAGGAACATTCCTTCACCGTGTCGCACGCGGGCCACGCGCTCCGGTTGCGCGACGACATTCGCGCCGAGATCGTTGCCATGAAAGCCGCGCCGCCCGAAGAACGCATGAAGTACGCGACATTCGCCGTCATCGGCGCGGGCGCCACCGGAGTGGAGATGTCGGGTGACATGTTGTGCGAAGCCCGGGAGCTCGCCGCGAAGGAGGGGATGGATCCGTCGCTCGTCACGGTCGATCTTATCGAAGCCGCCGACCGCGTGTTGCCGCTTACGGAACCTCGCTGCTCCGCGAAGACCTTCGCGCGTCTGAAGGGGCTGGGCGTGAACGTGATGCTTCACACGGCGGTCGAATCCGCCGAGAAGGGGAAGCTCATCCTCAAGGGTGGCGGCGTCATCGAGGCGGGGATGGTCCTGTGGACGGCCGGCGTGCGGGCGCATTCGTTGCTGTCCACCGTCGCAGGCATGGAGCTCGACAAGCGCGGCCGTGCCGTCGTGGATGAACACCTTAAGGCGAAGGGTGTATCGGACGTGTTCGTCATCGGTGACGCCGCATCCACGAAGTACGCCGGCATGGCACAGACGGCCATCGAAGACGGTTTGTTCGTGGCGAACGTCATCGCCGCCGAGCGCGCGGGAAAGACGCCGCCTGCGTACGCGCCCCGCGCTCCGGCGTATGCCATACCCGCCGGTCCGAATTGGGCAGCCGTGAAGTATGCGTTCATCCGTGCGTACGGCTTCCCGGGGTACGTGCTTCGCCGCCTGGCGGACATCCATGTCTACATGCTCGTCATGCCGTGGCGGTACGTCCATCGGGCGTATTTCGGTACGATAGATTTCGCGAAATACGGCACGCCCTTGCCGAAAACAGTGTGCTGAATGCTCCGATCACGTCATGGTCCGTAGCCGAAGTCGGATTAGCACTCGTCAATTGAGAGTGATAGACACGGATCCATGCGTGCGCTATACTCACTGTGTTTACTTCATTCACACGATCACCATGTTCGATGGCGACAACTGCGGCTGCGGTGGCAAGTGCTAACCGCCCGTTGAAAAGACGATCCGATGAGGGTCGTCTTTTTTTGTCATGGTTCGTGGCTCGCGGCGGCGTGTCATGGTGAGGTGTTTTTTGTATCAGCAAAAACCACGAATCATCATGCCGCTCGCACCTCACCATGACATTGTTACACCTTCATCTCCAGCCAATACAACAATGTCGGCTTCCTCTTTTTTACGGTGATGCGCACCGGACGCTCATCCCGTAGCACTTGGTACGCATGCATGAATCCGCCGAGGGTGAAGAGCAACACGCCGAGCATGAGTTGGCGCGAGGCGGCCGCGCTCTTGTATGCGGCGTTCGCTTCTTCCGCAAGCGCCGCGGGGTCTTCGGCCGCGCCATGGAGCGTTTCCGTCCCGTTCGTCGCGCGCACCGATAGCATCGCGCCGCCATTGAACATCTGCACCTGTCCGCGCAGGTCGGCGAAGGGCGTCGTGGCCATGAGCGCGAGCCCGCCGAGCATGTAGGCGGCAACGAGGAACGAGTGGATCTTTTTCATGTGGGTGTTTGTGTGAAGGGAGTCGATCATTGTAGCAGAAACCTGCGAACCGGTCCACTTTTTATGCACGACTCTGTTCCATAGGATTCATCCAGCGTGAGAGGATCGCGTATCAGATTATTATCTTTCAAATCGTCGGTCTCCTCCGTGCGAGAAGCCGCTTCTGCACCAACAAGCCTCACTTTGCAGTGCTCGTACTTTGTGCCATGGAATGCCTCTTTCATGGGTAAAGGATAAGAAGAGATGTTGCATTTTTCAAAAATTTGTGCTATTATTCACTATATGGTAGAAATACTTGGTGCTCAGGAATCGGCAGAACGAGGCACTGAGGCTTTTCGTAGAGGAGTAGAGATTCTTCGCTCCGCTGAAGAGTTCTTTTTCCGTTCTCGGGCACAATCTACGAGCGACCAGCGGGCACTTGCAGAAGTATTCGCGGATGATTTGTTGCAAGAGAAAGCCTATGAAGCGACGCTGGCAGAAGCATTGCAGGTAATGGAGGATTCGGGACTCGCAAAGCAGGAACCGCTTTCATATGCCTTTGCCCAAGCTGGGATCGCACGCTCTATGATTCGGGCGGGAAAGCTGTACGTCGCTCAGTCTTTGAAGCTAGATCTGAAAAAAATAGATCGGAGTACGATTGATGCTGTGCTCAACCCTGTAATAGAGACTCTTCTCCGCGCTCTTCCTTCAAAGGGAGAGATTCAATGACTATGCCAGGCGCATCCCTCTCCAAAGGCGATGTCGAAGGCTTGAAGGCTGATATCGCTGCAGCCAAAGCCCCGAAAGAAGTCCTCGCACTGCTCACAGGTGCAGAGCTGGAGTTGCTCCACATGCTCGATCCAAGAGAACAGAATGTAGAGGATGCGAAGACGATCTTCATGCCGCTTGTACAGGTCTTCCGAGCCGTGCGAGAGCATGTGCAGCGCAATGTCCCTCTGCCAGAGGATTTTCCTGAACTCCTTTCAGGTCCATTCGATCCCGTCTTCAAGAGCGAGCATGAGAGCGATATTGGCCTCATCGTGGAGAGCGATGCAGATCTGGAAGCGATAAAGGCATGGGTGTTTGGAAAACTCGCAGAGATCAACCGGGAGACCCAGGACAAGATTCGCAATCTCCTCGCATTCGAACGCCGTGGATGGCTCGATGGTCCTGTCTCGGTAGAAATTATTCCGAAGGAGCAAGTCCCCGCTGTCTACTGGGAAGTCCAAACCGAAACGAGACAGGAGCTCTCACCTCGGCAGAAGAAACTGCAGGAGCTTGCGAAGCGAAGAGAGACCAAAGAGCTCAGTCCCTACGATTTTGATCTCAATTTCCTTTGGCAGCTCAATGAAGCTGGTGAGCCGCTGCGGAGGAAGGACCTTGATCATCAGACAGGTATCCAGGCGGTCGTACTCAATCGTGAGGATTTTGACATCCTCGTGCGGCTCGATTTCGTTCACCGTACCGGTGAACGGATGCAGATCGAACCGGAAAGTCTCGACGGGGACGATGTGCTGATCCTCTATCCAGAAGACCTTGGGAACGCGGAGCTCCAGCCAGAGGACGTTCAGCTGTTACGGCAGACGCTCAATGCGGAGCAAATAGACGTAAATGAACTCCTGAATGACGTTCCAGGTGTCGTGGAACGGTTGGCGGCTGTGAATCAACAGCGGGACGCTACGCTGCGAGACAGGCCTGATTTGATAGAGCAGACGAATGAGACTGCCACTCGCCAGAAGCAGGAGCTACTCGGCATGTTCGTACAGTGGTACCGCGAGCGTAAGCAGGTGAAGGATGATACACGGCAGAAATTATCGGCGTTGCTCGGCAACATCTTGGGAGAGCATTGAAATCGACCACGCATACCCATACTCATCCACCATATCTCCTGTGTGACCGCCATTTTGTTTCTAGTGGGTCTTTGGAGCTTCAGCCTCTCTTTCCTCATCGTTGGCTTTCCAAACACATCGTTCTGACCGCCATTGGCTCGAAATGGACGCTGAAAGACGGAATCGTAGCCTGTGAAGCCAAACTTCCGTTCGAGAAGATCCGCAATGGCATCATTTCCACAGAATTGCTCCGCGGTCGGCTCGAAAGAAGAGTTTCACGCTCCACAGAGAGTAAATATCTTGTTTCCGAGCAGGAGATTGCTGCATGGCAG
>DALYDP010000015.1:0-4359 GCA_031973095.1 Candidatus Peribacteraceae bacterium
CGCACGGCGATGGGCGTGGCAAGCACGAGCACGATGCCCGCGGGGATCGTGAGGCCCACGATCATCATGACTCCTTTGTGCACGTACATGCGGAAACGGTCGGCTTCACCCTTGGCGGCGGCCTGGGACATGAGCGGAAACGCCGACTGCGCGAGCGCGATGCCGATGACGCCGACGACGAACGACTGGAAGTTACGCGCGTTGCTGTTCACGGTGATCGAACCCGCCGGAAGCCCGGACGCGAGCGTATCAAAGAGCAAGAGCTGCAGCTGCAGCACCGCGAGTGCCGCCATGCGCGGCAACATAAGCGCGCCCATGGTCGAAAGCTCCGGATGCCAGAGACGGAAGCTGGGGCGGAAGCCCGCGTGCACGGCGCCCGCGAACCGGATGACCACGTAGATGATCGCGCCGGCGACGGTGCCAAGCATGGGGCCGAGCGCGCCGTATGTCGGCGTCAACCACAACGTTCCGGCGATCGTACAGAGCGTATAGAGCACGGGCGTAATGCCGTAGAGCCAATACCGCTGCATCGTGACCAGGTATTGCCCCAGGCTGTTGCCACACACGAAGAGCACGTTGGTGAAGAGTGCCAAGCGCCCAAACTGCACGTACAGAGCCATCGTTTCCACGTCGAAATCAACGAACACGGGCGCGATACACGGGAAGACAATGCCGCCCACGAGCGCGATGGCGCCGAACGCGAGCGACCCGAGACCCATGACGCCGGAGAGCAATTTCGACGATTCGTCGCCTTTTGCGTGCGCACGGGCCAGCAGCGGCACGAGGACCGTGGCAATGCCCGACATCACCGTCAGCTGGAACAGCAGGTCGCTCGGGCGGAACGACGCGATATACGCGTCCACGACCGACAGATCGGAGAACGTCGAGTTGAGGAGCCTGTCGCGGAAGAGCCCGGCGACGGACGCGGCGGCTTGGGTGATGGCGAGAACAACGGCTCCGCCGAGAATGCGATGTTGTCCGGCGTGCGCACGGAGGAAAGCGAACATGCGTCGCATGGTAGCAGGATGCGAAATCGTGTGCCTGGAAAGTGCCTCGCCGCCACCCCGTATCGTACACTGCATGCATCTCCCCCACCCCATCGATGCGCCGCACCGCGTTCCTCCTCTCGATCCTCCTTCTTCCCGCCGTTTCCTTCGCCGAATCCGGCGACGTCGTTACCGACACGACCTCGATCGAGAACACGACGGACGAAACGATCATCCCCGAAGGACAAGGAACGATCATCATCGAACAGGTGGCGCTCGCGGGCACGCTCGGCTCGTGGATGCTCTCTTCGCCCGACCAGACGGAACGCACGGGTGACGGCGCAAGCCAAACGATTGCCGACGTCCCGAGCGGCAAGTACGTCGTCTACGCCACGCTGCCGAGCGGCACGGTTTCTACCATCCGCGTGTACAAAAACGACGTCCTCGACAAATCGTTCGACCGCCAGCAAACGCCGTTCGCAGTGTATCCGGGCGACGTGATCCGCATTTCCATCAACTATCGCCTGGAAAACACGGGCTCGGTCTCGGTACAGAGCGATCCGGAAGGAACGGTCTTCACGTTGAGCGGACCGGATAACCTCAGCCTGTCGGGCGTGACGCCGCAAACGTTCCAAGATCTGCCCGAAGGGCAATACAAAGTGCAGTACGAAAGCTTCTCCGAAGGATGCGTGAAGCCCGCACCGAAGGCGGACCAACTCGTGCGCGAGGGGCGCATCGGTTTCACCATCAAATTCGACTGCACAGCCGCGACGAAAGTCCGCGAGCGCAAAGGCAAAGACGACGCGAAGTACCTCACGATCGTCGCGAACGGGAAAGACGTGCAGCTGCAGGACGTGCTGCAGAAGGACTGGTTCTCCACGTACGTGTTCGAAGCCGCGAAACGCGATATTCTCTCCGGCTATCGCGACGCCGCGGGCAACCCGACCGGCACGTTCGGACCGGGGAACAGCGTCACGGTCGCGGAACTCACGAAAATCGCCCACCGCATGGCGGGCATCAGCGAAGACGCGTTCAAAAACGCAACGCCGAAGAACGGCAGCGGCGCTGGTCAATGGTTTTCGCCGTTCCTCGCCAGCAGCGAAAACCGCGGCTGGATCATCTATGCCGATGGAACGATCGACCCCATCCGCCCCGCGACGCGCGGCGAAGTGATGGTGACGCTCATGCAAGCGTTCGAAGTGCCGCTTTCGTGGCAAAAAGGCAACGTGTTCAACGACGTTCCCGTCACCCACCGCTACGCCGCGGCCATCGAAACGGCGGCGAACGCGAAGGTGATCGCCGGCCGCACCGACGCCGACGGAAAGAGCACGGGCCTCTTCGACCCCGAAGCGCCGATCACGCGCGCGGAAATCGCGAAGATCATCACCACGATGCTCGATACCTACACATCGCCGACGACGCTACGCAACGCCGCCGGCCGCGAGCGCGACTGACCCTTCGACGGGCTCAGGATGACAGAAGGATAGTGATTATTGCTGCAGGATCTTCGACGCCAACGACGTCACGTCGCCCGCGCCCATCGTCACCACGACGTCGTTAGGTTTCACTGTATGTTTCAACAGTTCCAACGCACCGTCCAATCCCCCGCCGTCGCGGACGTCGACGCCGCTCCCCTTCGCCAAATCCGCGATGAACGTGGCCAAGTCGACCTGCCCGCCGTCGGATTCGCTGCGCGCGGCGTAGACGTTCGGGATCACGACGAGATCGGCGTCTTTGAACACGGGCAAAAATTCGTCGTACAATTTCAACGTGCGGTCATGCGTATGCGGCTGGAACACGCACACGATCCTGCGTCCCGGGTTCGCTTCGCGGATACCCTGCAAACTCGCGCGGATCTCGGCAGGATGGTGCGCGTAATCGTCGATCACCGTCACGCCATCGGCGCGCGTGCCCTTCGTTTCCATGCGGCGCCATGTGCCGGAGAATCCTTTCAGCGATGCGCGGGCGGTATCCTCGTCGATACCATACTGCGCGGCCAAACCAAGCACCAAACGCGCGTTCTGGCGCATGTGTTCGCCGGCGACGCCGAGCTCCGGAAGCGCGAACGAATCCGCATCGATACCGGGATGCCCGGACGCCTGCACCACCGCGCCGCATGCCTCATCCGATCCATGGAACACGACCGGCCTGCCTTCGGGCAGCCGTCCGAGGAATTCAACGAAGGCGGCGCGGTACTCGTCGAGCGATCCGTACGCATCGAAGTGGTCGCCGTCGACCGTGGTAAGCGCGACCGTATCGGGTGAAAGGAAGTGGAACGACCTGCGGTACTCGCACGCCTCGACGATGAAGAGGTTCGACCCTCCTTTGCGCCAGTTACGACCGCCGAGGTCCGGCGACTTCGTGCCCACGACGATCGTGGGATCCAAACCGGCATCAACGAACACCTTGGCCGCCATGGCCGTGGTCGACGATTTGCCGTGCGTGCCGCAGATCGCGATCACGTCGTACGGTTCGCTGAGCACGCCGAGCGCATGGAAGTACGACTGCTGTTCAATGCCGAGTTCCGTCGCCTTCTTCCTCTCCGGCGCATCGGGCGGTACCGCTTCGGAATACACGAAAAGGTCGATGTCCGCCGTCACGTGCGTGCCATCCTGCCCGAGAAAGACCTCGATGCCTTGGCCGCGCAGATCCTGGATGAGGGCGCTGTCGTTCTTGTCGCTCCCACGCACGACGTTCCCCGCCGCGCGTTGCAACGCCGCGTACGCACTCAGTCCGATGCCTCCGATGCCGCTGCAATAAATAACCATCGATCCTAGTGTAGACTGTCCGCCGTGGCGTACAACCGCGGACCGGCCCAACCCGTCAGCAAACAGCTCACGATCGTGATCGGTCTCACCGTGGTCGGTTTCATGGCGTTCGGCTTGGCGCTGTCGTTTTACCGCAACATCCTCTTCGAGCAGACCCTGCAGGACATCGAAGACGAAAACGCGAACATCGCCCGGACGATCGACCGCGGATACGGCGATTTGGAGTACTACCGCAGCACCCAATACAAAGATAAGTACGCGAAGGAAAACCTGGGCAAACTGAACCCCGGCGAGAAGCTCATCATCATCACTCCCAACCCCGATGCCGCAGCGCCGTCGACGCAAAGCGGCTCCGCCGAACGGGATCGCCAGGAAGCAGCGTACTTCGAACTGCTGCAGCAAATGCCCATCGTGGAACATTGGCAGCTCTTCCTCTTCAACCGTGACAAGCTGGAAGAACTGAAAAAAGGCCTTTAAAACGCATAGCCGCTTGCCATAGCCCAAAGCCTCGCTACAATCCCTGCACTCGTCGCGGGGTGGAGCAGCCACCCAGCGCGAGGACTCATAATCCCGCGCATGCGGGATCACAGGTTCAAATCATCGCA
>DALYDP010000015.1:4459-8652 GCA_031973095.1 Candidatus Peribacteraceae bacterium
CTTATCGCGGGGTGGAGCAGCCCGGTAGCTCGCGAGGCTCATAACCTCGAGGTCACAGGTTCAAATCCTGTCCCCGCAACCAATTAATCCATGGAAGGCGAATTCGTCGTATATATAATGAAGGGATCCAAAAAGCGCTATATCGGTTGCACTTCGGATTTAGCGAACCGAATAGACGCTCACAACAAGGGCTTATCGAAGTTCACAAAATCCGGAGGACCGTGGATTCTCGAATGGAAAAGCAAAAATCTTAACCATACCGACGCACTACAACTTGAAAAACTCCTCAAGAAACAAAAGGGTGGCAGAGGTATGCAAAAAATCTTGAACATATGGCGAGGCTCATAATCTCGCGGCCGCGGGATTACAGGTTCAAGCCTGCCTGCCGGCAGGCAGGTCCTGTCCCCGCAGCCAATTTGACTGCCTGAAGGCCCCAAAAGGGGCCATTTTTGTGCTTGCGCCCAGGGAATTGTTCGGTAAAATCCCCGTACCCTATGGCACACAAGAAAGCAGGCGGCACTACAGAAAACGGCCGAGATAGTCGGGCAAAACGCCGTGGCGTAAAGCGCTTCGGTTCCCAGCTGGTGAAAGCCGGTGAAGTCCTCGTGCGCCAGAAAGGCTCGCTCTTCCGAGTCGGCAAGAACACGTACATGGGCAAGGATTCCACGATCCATGCCTCCGTCGCCGGCACGGTCGCCTTCTCCCGCAAGAAGATCTCCACGTTCACGGGTTCCCGCCAGTGGGCCACGCTCGTGCACATCGAACCGACGGAAGCCCCGAAGGCGGTGAAGGCCAAGGCGAAGGCTTGATGAACTCGCGGTGAGCCCGTCGAACCATTTCCGCATTTCCCCTTTCCCTGCCGCACGGTAGGATTTCGCATATGTTCATGGATCTCGGAGGACCCGGCGAAAACATCGCGCCCGACGAGGGCGGAGGAGGTGGCGAAGCGCTGAGCGAAGAAGCGCGCGCCCGGTTCGCGGGGGCGGCCGCCGCCCAGCAGCAAGCAAAGAAAGAAGAAAAGAAAGCCAAGAAGCGCGATGACGGCGTTGCGCAGATGATTATGGCATTCCTGAGCGATACCCAGCGGACGCACCTGGCAACGCTCATTTCACGCTTGGTCGCCATCGACTGTCCGTCACCGTTCCTGCTCGCGATCCTGTCGCTCGTGAATTCCGACTGCGCGAAAGCGGTCGAAGAGTATTTGACCGAACAAGGAACCCCGCCGAACATCGATACGAAATCGCTCACCGCCCTCGGCGATACCGCGCTTTCGGCAGATGCGAACGCGGCTCTCGAAAAATGGATCCTATCGATGGAACTCGTCTTGGCATCGGACCCGGAGCACATCCTGAAGGCGCTGATCGTGGACGAAGGCAACATCGATGGCACCGTGCTCCAGCTCACGACGTTCGTACTCGAAGAATTCCTCAAGGGAAACGGCAAAGCGGTCGCATTCCCGGATTTGCAACGCGTTTCGATCTCGATCCTGCAGGCGGTCTTCGAGGGCTACATGCATCATGCGCCGCTACCGAGTGGACAAGAGACAAACGACGAATGATTCTTATCACTATGAATATTTCTTCCCTTGTCATTCGGCAAAGTCCCGCGATCCTCGTCTACAGGATCGCATGGCTGACGATGGCGTTGTACGTGCTATTCGCAATGGCGTATCCAATCGTGATAAACATCGACAGAAACATCGGTGAAATGCTTGATAACCACCTCATTCGATCACTCATAACCATCGTCGTCGAATCCCTTCTCATCGTTGGCCTCTTCATCCATTGGTCAATGACGACGTTCGAAATACGCCAGCATGAAATTGTCTTCCGTTCGGGCATCCTTAAGCGACGCATGGAAATTCATTCACTAAAAAATATTCAAACCGTCTATGCATCCCAACCACTGCTTGGCCGCACGTTCGGTTACGGCAACATTCGTCTATATAACCCCATGTCGAAAGAAGAATTACTCCTGGAACAAGTCCCCGATCCTGAAACGCTCGCAGGATTCCTTCGCGATGTCCTGAACGAATCGGGTCAGGAAACGATTTTACGCACGAGCTCGAAAAGTTAATCAATCTCTCTTCGGCACGCAGAACTAACGTATACTTTTCAATTTCTTATACCCGTATATGCACCCCAAAACGAAGCCGCATACGGGAATCAATGCGAGAGCAATGAAATAATATAAACCAAAAATCATAAAAAACACTCCGATGCCCTCAACCATGCGCAAAGGAAGTGAAGTCATAACAACTGCAACGAGTACATAAATAATAATCGAGAAGATCACACCCACTAAGGCCCCAACTATCCCGAAGAACACTGCCGAAAAACATTTTGAGAGGAACTTCATATGCATATCGTAGCATCGCGTTATATGGTTTCCGGCACCCGTAATGTAGACACGGAAGAAATCTCTATAACTAGTCACTAATCACGTTTCAAGACACTTAAGAACGCTTCCTGGGTGATGCTCACCTTGCCCATCTGCTTCATGCGCTTCTTGCCCTTCTTTTGCTTATCGAGAAGCTTGTTTTTGCGCGAGACGTCGCCGCCGTACAGGTAGCCGGTCACGTCCTTGCGCATGGCGCCGATCGTTTCGCGGGCCACGATCTTGCCGCCGATGGCAGCCTGGATGGCGATTTCGAACTGCGCGCGGGGCAGCACTTCCTTCAGTTTCTTGCACACGATACCGCCGACGGCGTGCGCCTCGCTGCGGTGCACTACTGTCGAGAGCGCCTCGGCCGGTTCACCTGCGAGGAGGATCTGCAATTTCACCAGGTCGCCACTGCGGTAGCCGAGCGGTTCGTAGCTCATGGAGCCGTAGCCCTCGGTCGATGATTTCAAACGGTCGAAGAAATCGAGGACGATGGCCTGCAGCGGCACGTCAAACTTCAAGAGCACGCGCTCGGCGTCGAGGTATTCGAGCGCCTTCTGCACGCCGCGGCGCTCCTGGAGCATCTGCATCACGATGCCGATATCCACGTCGCGGCACACGATTTCGAGGGCTACCCACGGTTCGCGGACCTCCTCAATGATCACCGGATCCGGAAAATCCGCGGGGTTGCTGATACTGGCAACGTCAGGCTCGTCGATCTTCAGGAGCGAGCTGCGAACATATTCGGCGGGGTTCTTGGCGGCGAGCTTCACTTCGTACTGCACGCTCGGCGCCGTGACGATGAGATCACAATCATGCTCGCGTTCGAGGCGCTCCTGCACGATTTCGAGGTGAAGCAATCCGAGGAATCCGCAGCGGAAGCCGTTGCCGAGGGCGGCGTTCTGCTCGGGTTCGGTGGTGAGGGCCGAGTCGTTGAGGGTCAATTTTTCCAGCGCGTCGCGCAGGTCGGGGTACTTATCGGCTTCGGTCGGGTACAACCCGGCGAACACCATCGGCTGAACGGTTTTATAGCCCGGCAAAATCTTCAAGTCCGGCGCGGACGCCATCGTATCGCCCACGCGCACGAGACGAACGTCTTTCATGCCCGAGACCACGTACCCGATCTGCCCCGGGACCATGTTGGAATCCGGCACGTAATGCGGCGAAAAATGGCCGACCTCCTGCACCTCGAACTGCGTTTTTTGGCCGAGGAGATGCACCTTCATCCCTTTCTTGAGCTCCCCCTCGATCACACGGACGTACGCGATCGCGCCGCGGTAGCCGTCCATGAACGCGTCGAAAATGAGGGCGCGCGTGCCGCCGCCTGCGGGCTGGACCGTCGGGGCCGGAATACGTTCGATCACGGCGTCGAGCACCTGATCGACGTTCGTGCCGTCCTTCGCTGAAATCTTGAAAATATCCTCTTTCTTGCAGCCGATGAGCTTCACCACTTCCTCGCTCACCCGCTCGGGATCTGCCGCGGGCAGGTCGATCTTGTTGAGCACGGGGATGATCGTCAAGTCGTGCTCCATCGCCATCATGAGCACCGCGATCGTCTGGGCCTGGATGCCCTGAGAGGCATCGACGAGCAAGATGGCTCCTTCGCACGCGGCCAAGCTGCGCGACACTTCGTAGCGGAAATCGGTATGGCCCGGCGTATCGATGAGGTTGAACTCCACGCCCTTCCACTCCATACGCACCGGCGTCAGCTTGATCGTAATACCGCGCTCGCGCTCGAGGTCGAGCATGTCGAGCGTCTGGCTCTTCATCTCGCGCTTCTGCAGCGTGCCGGTGATCTCGATCATGCGGTC
>DALYDP010000015.1:8752-16169 GCA_031973095.1 Candidatus Peribacteraceae bacterium
TGGCGCTTCGCGTCGGGGCACTTTTCGTAGAGGGCAAGGACGTCGCGGAAGAACGTACCGCGCACGGCTTCGGCGTTTGCATCGTACGACGAAGAGAACGTCGCCATATTCACGATGCGCTCGATCTCGTGCGAACGGACATGCTGCAGGAATGCCGGATCCTTCGCTTGGGGATGACCCGTGACGTCGAACCGCCTCGTGAGCACGCCTCGGACGACGGACTGCTTCTCGGCATCGAGTTTCGGCAGCGTGTCGAAGCCGACCTTGATGGATGACAAGTCCTTGCCATCCTTTTTCATATCGAATGCATACCGCTCATGATCCGCAGGATGCCTCGTGCCGGTTGTTTCGCGGCGCTCACCCATCGACGGCCTCACCGGATACTCCGGCAGCGACCGTACCGCGACATCCCACCCATCGATGTTCGCACGATAGTCACCCGGATGTTCATACAACGTCTTCGTGGAATCATCACGGACGTATCCGCCCGGAACGTACGCGAGCCCGGAAGACTTCCGTGCTGCGTCGATCGCCTTCGCACGAAGCGCTTCTTTGTCCGCAACGAGGGCGTCACGCTGCGCGGAAGCGTCGTCCCACGCGCGATCCTGCTCCCAGCGGCGTGCCTTGGCAGCCTCCTCATCGATCTTGTGCTGCTTTTCTCGATCAACCTCCCCGGTGCGGATACCTTTCAGCAAGATATCCATCCCCGGCTTCGTCTGCAGCGTCCGGGCGTCCGGGAACACGAATCCTCCCGTCACCGCGCGCGTACCGAGCCTCACCACGCTGCCGCTTGCACTGGCGGACTGCGCGATGGTGACTTCCCCCGTTTGTTCGTCCTTGAACACGAACGTACCGAGCACCGCGGAATGCTCGGAACCCGACTTCAGCGTACGACCCTCGAAAAGCACGCCGACCACGGGACCGAGGGTGTTTTGCAGCATCGCCGCCCCAAGCATCATCGAGGAGCACATGCGGGCGTCGGGACTTCCGACTTCGAAGACGAACGCATTCGTTTTCAGCGCCGTTTCGAGGCGGGCACTACGAGCCATGCCCGCTCGGCGTTCCGCGACGCCCTTTTCAGATTCAAACAACGCAACAGCATCCCTGGTGATGCTGCCGCGCAATGCCGGCGCGGTAGGCTGCTCGTCGCTGGCACCGAGAGCGTTCCACACAGTCAAACCCGGGCGCAGCGACGCTTTGCCTAATTCTTGACGGACGAAATCGGACGCAGCCTGCGCGAACGACACCTCGGTATCGATGTCGAGCCCTCCGTATCCCACGGGGTTCTCCCACGTTTTAGCGATCTGATCCGTCACGATCCGCACATGGTACGGCGTGCCGCTCCAATGATCATTCAAGTGTTTATCATCACGTTCGGCGAACGTCCTCGCATGAGTGTCTGCCATGCGCATGCGCATCACCTTGCTCGAAACGAACGCGTCGCGGACGGCCGCGGGATCGGAAAAATCGATTGCCCCCTTCATGCCGGGCAATCCGGACACGTCGACCTTGAAATCATCGTATCCCGCTTGGGCATACAACGTATCCGCAATGCTCTGGATGCGCGTTCCCCTTGCGGAACCGACGCCGCTGTCAGCCAAACGCTTGTCGAGAATCGTCACCTCACCAGCGGAACGGACGGCTTCATCGAGCAGTCGCACGATGGCGGGATCCTTCTTGTCCTCGGGCAACGCGGCGTAGCGCTTCTGCATGTCGAGCACATCTGTGTAACGCTTTTCCTTCATGTGTGCGGATGTCAACGCGGCGGCCTCCCTGATGGCTGCGCGAACGTCCACTTCAGGCGTATCCGGCGTTTCACCGCGACCGAACATGCTTGGAACATAACTGTCACCCGAGATACGGCCTTCTTTTGCCTGCTCCCACGAGACGTTGCCCTTCGCGGACTGGTATATCCTCGCCTTGAAAAACTTCATGAACACCTCGTCGAAATCCGTTGCGTAAAACTGGTCCATCGCGAGCGCGCTCCGACCCGCCGGATAGAAATCATCGAGCAATTCCGGGAACTCCTCGAGCTCCTTATGCATGATGGCGAAGACCATCTTCTTGCGAAGTTCCGCCTTGTTTTGGTCGGCATTATCCAGGCCCCAATCGCTGATCATCGCCTCCGACGAGGTGGAAAGGTATTCATAAGGAGTATTGCCGATCGTCTGCTGGATGGATGAGCGCTCGCGCACGCCGCCTTCGGCATCGACGAACTGCGTTTGCTTGGTCGCGAGCTTCGCGATGAGCCACGGCGGGCACTTCGAGAGGAACGCACGGTTTGCCGCCTGATTTTTCGTATACACGTAGGTCTCAACGACCGCTTCCACCACCATGAAAGCGGGAACGGCGCGCGCGAGCATGCGACCGCCTGCGGCTGCCGCGGCTTTGCCCCCGCTGCGGAGAAGACCGGCCCTTGCCAGATACGCCAACTCGAGCCCGGATGCGCCCAAGCGCATGCCCGCCGCCGTGTTCTTTCCCTGCATGGCGGCGTCCATTTCCTTGATCGAGATCGTGCACTTCACGCCGTCGTGTTCGTAGGTGAAGACGTCCGGATCCTTCGACGCGTCCGGCGTGAAACCTGCCGCGCGAAGCTCGGCGATCATGCGGGTTTTATCAGCCTCGATCGTCGCGGAAATCTCTTTCCATTCCTGATAATCGAGATACGTCCGCGCGCCTTGCAACGCGAACAACGGCCCTGCGCTGCTGGTGGTAATTTTATAACCAGATTTCACACCGGAAGACGCCCAGCTCACCCCCTTTTTCAAAACGTACGGCCCGGCCAAAGCTCCGATCAAGCCGGCGCCCGCGCCCGTACCGAGAATGGCGCTGACCGTACCCCAGTTATCCTGGATGATGTTCTTTTCGGCGATGAGGCCGAGACGCAAATCAACGACGCGGTCCATGCCGTCGAGAAACTCGCGGTACGAACCGTTGAATTCTTCGGAATCACGGCGCATTTGGCGAAACAACAACGCATAGGCGGTCGCGCCGTTCACGGTGATTTCTTGACCGCCGACGACGATCTTCATGCCGACGGGATTCCCGTCGATGCGGCCGTTTTCGAGCGCGGCCATCACCCCGCCCTGCACGTCGTCGCCCACGAATGTTTCGGCGGGCGGCAACGCCTTGATCAGCGCGATGGTCGATTTGAAGCGCGCGACGCTGCCCGTATCGCGGAAGCGAAGGATAACCTGCCGGATACGCTGCAGCTTTTCCGCACGCGTGGCCTTGGTGCCGTCCGCCGTCACTGCGGCATCGAGGGATTCGTTGAGATACAACGGAAATACCTTGTCGAACCAGTCGTTGACCGACGTGGTCATGTCGTTTTCCGGAAGAATGCCCTTGAGCGTGGCAATGGAGCGAATCGCTTTGGACAATGCGTCGACGTTATCCGTGATGCCCATCGCGCTTTCTTCGGTCATGGCCTCCAGACCTTTCGGCGAAAACGCCGTATCGGCCGTCGTGACCATGGCTTCCAGACGATCGAGATGGAACTGCTTCGTACCGGGCGCGCCGGCGCGACCCTCGAAAATTTTCTCCGCCTGGCCATGCACCGCATCGGGCGACGTGGTTTTGTACGGCAAGCTGACGTGCGCATCGAGGTCGATGCGGGTGCCGAATTGCTCCTGCATGGACGAAATTTCCGCGGCGGATACCTGGTGCGCTTCGAGCAACTGCGTAAGCGCCATCATGCGCCGCATCGCGTCGCGGCGAATCGCGCCGAGCTCTGCCTGCGCGGCCTTGATGTGTTCCACGTCCTGCCTGCTACCGGCCACTTCGGTCTGGATCTGCTGGATCTGGGTATAACGCGCCTGCAGCAACTTGATGTACGTCAACTGGGGCAAAAAACCCTTCGGAGCACCGGGAATGTCCTTGCCCGTGGGATTCCCCTTCAGCGTTTCAATGAGCTCATTTTCGATGCCGTACACGTGCCGTTGGAACCTCTCCTGCGCGGCGAGAAAAATCGCCTTACGCTTGTCGTCGTAGTTTTCGAATGACAACCGGTCGAAATCCTTTTCGTCCTGCTCGACGATGGCGCGGGATTCCGGCGTCATGGTGGCGACGAGTTGGCGCCTCCGCTCGAGTAATT
Organism: Candidatus Peribacteraceae bacterium; assembly: GCA_031973095.1. Classification (GTDB taxonomy): domain Bacteria; phylum Patescibacteriota; class Gracilibacteria; order Peribacterales; family Peribacteraceae; genus DALYDP01. Next base: position 12,846 of record DALYDP010000015.1, read on the forward strand.
CCTCGCGCTGCTTGAACATCGAAGGTTTGCCGCCAGCATCGACGATTTTCTTGGAAATTTCACGATAACTCGCGAGTTTCGTGCGCTCCTGGAGCAATAACTGCACGCGCGCCAGATACAACACGATGCGTTCGCGATCGACCGCGAGCTGCGCGCGTTCTTTAGCGGGCAACAGCGGCAACATGTCCCGCACATCCTGCTCGAATAGGCGCATCGCGCCCGTGAGCTGTTCCACGGCCATCGGGAAATATTCGTTATACGTCGCTTGGCGGTTCGCCAACACCCATTCCTTCACCATGGCTTCGTCCCGCATGCCGGATGCATCGACCTGCGCCGCTTTCAAACGCGCGATCATGGAGAAATGCGCCGTGACGTCGCGGAAATCGCGAAACACCGTCGTATCCACATCGCCCCTCTCCCGATCCTTGGAAATGATGTCGCCTTCCGTCAGGTTATCGGGCATCGGGTCGCGCTGGCCAAGAGCGCGCTCAACGCCCTCGATGGCGGCGCTGACCGCGTGCGGAGAGCGCACTGCTTCCCGTGTCTCGGGTCCCGTGTGTGTGTCGATGTTCTGTGTGTTTGTTTCTGGCATGGGCGCTCAGGGGGTGTTGTTCCACATGTCGACGGGATCGAACGGTGGAGGCTCCACTCCTTGCACTGCTGCTCCGGGGAGGACTTCGGGGACATACGGATTCGTCATGTTCGGGCCCACGATCTGCCCCTGCTCCAACGCTTCGAACGCATCGGCGACGGGCTGAGCCCCCTCGGCGGCGACTTCTCCCGCGGCAATGATGGGGTTCGGGATCGGGACCGGCACGCCCCACATGAGGTACAAACCGCCCGCGACCGCGGCGGCGACGGCCAAAGACGTCACGATGGGATGCTTTTTGGCGAATTCCCACGATTTGCGGAACGGCCATGCGATGGCATTGGCGGTCGTGTTTGCCGCCTCCTTCGTCCATCGCCACGTCTTGCCAAGGAGCGATTCTTTGCGGGCGAATTCCTGCTGGTGCAGACGATACGTGCGCTCCACTGCTTCGGAACGACCGTTCAAGCCTGCCTTGTGCAACGCTTCGACCACGGCGGCTTGATCGCTGCTCGAATCCTTCAACGCGGCCATCACTTCCGGTCCGTACGTTTGTTCGAAATGGGCGTCCAATTCTTCGAGCGACTCAATATGGGGCACTTCCACGATGGACGAACTGGTATTGCCGGCGATGTCCGTTGCGGAGGTGGTCATGGTCAAACGAGGGAAATGGAAGCGTTCGTTTCGAGGATGTCGTGGCGAATATGGGTAAGCCCCGCAAGACCGGCGACGTCGTCGTCCGCCTTTATTGCCGGAAATAAGATGCGGATGAGGATCGCGATACCCGTGGCACCGATCGTGAAATACAATTCCGGCAAGACCGATTCGGGAATGTTCGCATACGCCGAGGCTTCCGGCTTTTTGCCTGCCAATACGTCGTGCGCGATGTCTTTCAGCTGCGGATAGGTATCGAACCGTGCCATGCCGGCGCGGACCCTCAACACGTCCGCGTCTTCGTACGCGGTGCCTGTTTCGGGTTCCACGGTCCAGCCTTCGCGAAGCGACTCGGGAAGCGCGGCGAACGCGGCTGCTTCGGGCGCGGTCAGGAACAGGGTGGTGTTGGTCTTCATCTGCTTGATTATACGCTTTTTAGCGCAAAAATTCAATGCTGCAGGGCCGTACGAAGCGATGATTCCCCCGCCTCGGCCGACGCTTTCGCCACGTCGATGGCGCCCGGCGCGAAGAGCGATCGCGCTTGGTCGAGCTTGTCGCCGGGCACGCGGGACACTAGGACCGTTGGCACATTCGCGGCCGCAGCGGCCAACGCACCATGGAAGCGCTCGCATACGCACGATTCCGCATGGGAAAGCACATCCATGAGGATATCAACATCCTCGATGATCCGAACGATCGACCGAGGGAACCGCATCTTCAGGAGCTCGGACACCCACGCCTCTCCCCCGTCCTTCGGTTGGAACAATGCGACAGTCACCGGCGCGTCCGGCGGCACGGCGTCGCAGGTGCGCAAGAACGCCTCGCCGGAGTTATGGCGGGGTACAAGCAACGCCCCGCCGTCCGGTCGACGTTCTTTTTTACGCTCCAAAAAAAGCAGAAATACAGGATCGAATGTGGCAACAGCATCAGGTTTCCACGCGCGCACGCGCTCCAGTGACGTCGCGTCGCGCACCGAGACGTATCGGGCGGAGCGCACGACGTAGCGCGCGATCCCCTTTCCGATCCGCGTGCGGAACGGACCCACTCCTTGGAACGCCAAATACACCGGCACGCCGAAGCACCGCGCGACGAGCGCGTGTACGCCCCAGAGCCAACACGCCTTCACCGATTCGATATCCGTAAACAACGTTCCGCCCCCGAACACGACGGCATCGCTGCGCTTGATGACACGAAGGGTTTGCCACCAGGGAGTGCTGAAAAACGACCGGAAACCGATCGGCAACCGCGGGTACTCCCCCACCCCCGGCCGCGCCGACAAGACGGTCCATTCGATCTCGGGGAAAGCGCCCAAGAAATAGTCCTTCAGCGCTTCATCACCGAAATTACCGACCCCGTAATTGCCGACCAACACAGCTCGCATACGCGAATCCTATCAGGCAAAAGACGTTGGAGTAATGACGAAATAGGACCGGCAACGCTCAAAGCGACGTCGGGTGAGGACGGCTTTCATGACGCGATGATAGCGGATTACGCCGTAGCATCCGAGGACGTCGCTTCCTGTGCGGCGGGAGCCTCGGCGACCGGGGCTTCTTCCTGCTGCGTGGCGATGTCCTTTTCGACCTTGAGCGCGGCGAATTCGCCTTCGTTCGTGAAGCGCTCGATCATGCGGGCGGCTTTGCCCGTGCGACCGCGAAGGAAGTTCAAGCGGGCGCGGCGGACCTTGGCGACCTTCTTCACTTCGATCTTCTCGAGCGACGGGGAGTGCGTGGCGAACACCTTCTCGACACCGATACCCGAAACCACCTTGCGGACGGTGAAGGAGCGGTCCGTGGCGACATGGCCGTTATGCACGCCGATCACGATGCCTTCGAAGATCTGCACGCGCGTCTTCTCTCCTTCCTGGATACGTTCGTGCACGCGCACGGTGTAGCCGGGCTGGATGTCCGGAACGGAACGCAGGAACTGCGTCGCTTGGTCGTGGAGGGTCTTGTGCGGCATAAAAGTGCAGAGAGCCTATAGAAGGGAAAGAGGGCTGTAAAGACGATTTGATGCTGAAATTGTGCGAGCAGGTAGCGGTTGGCAGCAAGCCAATAGCACGAGAAAATCCATCGAATAGCAAACTA
>DALYDP010000015.1:16269-18082 GCA_031973095.1 Candidatus Peribacteraceae bacterium
CGACTCGCCTCGTCGATCTGCTTCTGGAGCTGGTTCAAAACCACCATATGGCGAGGATCGCCGAGAATTTCGATGACGAACCGGTCTTTCAAGCTGAGGCGATAGAGGAAATCCGCCTCGGAGAAGATGGAGTACTTCACATATTTCATCTGGGGGTCTTGGAGCAGAAGAGCTTCGACCACCTCCTTCTTCACGTCACCGACGATAAGGAGATCGACCTTGCTCTCGCTACTGACGAACGCGCCAGCGAGGAGGATGAGCTTCACGTTCGGCAGGGCGCGGAGGCTCTGCACGAGCGGACTCTCGCCCTGGACGGCCTTGGAGAACATGTTACGAAGGTCTTGGTACAGCGGGAATTCCGTATCCACGTGGTAGTACTTCTTCCTGTTCTTGTGGCGCGCCTTCACCAAACCGATCTTTCGGAGGTTCTCGAGTTCACGTCGGATGCTGTTGATCTGCTCGTTCAGGAGGCGCGTCAGTTCACGGATGAAATACTCCTCTTCCGGGTGGAGCAAAAACGTCGACAAAAGCTTCACCCGTGTCTGGGAGCTGAATAAAGCCTTGAGAACGACGGACATCGACATATGAGCACATTCAGTATTCACGAATACTGGATAAGTGCAAGAAAATTACTCAATCTTGTGATCATAAGATGTGTTCATAAATTATGGCTTATATAAAACAAAATAGTTGATTTATGCTTCAAGAAATCACAATTTATGTATAAAAAATGTATTCGATTTTAAGCTATTCTAACGAGGATGAAGCGGGTGAATCTCTGCAGTGTAACCCCATCATTCGAATGCCCCAGCATATTGAGGAAAAACCATATTTGTGGTACACTTATGGGAATGCCTACACACGCCCTTCATCGACTTCGCTGGAGGATGATCGCCGCCGTCATGGCACTGGCGATGCCACTGTCGGCATACGCACAAGTACCCGGCGGAGCGTTCCCGATGGACCAAACGTTCCAGACCATTTCGACGTACACGCTCGTCATCGCGCAGTTCTTGAACATCATGACGTGGTTCGTCTTCTCGTTCCTCGTTTTCTTCCTCGATCCGACCTTCATCTTCGACATGGGAGCGGGGGGCAGCCTGGTCGAAACGTTGAACCAAATCTGGCAACTTGCGCGCAACCTGATGAACGTGGCGTTCGCCGTGGGTCTCGTCGGCGCAGCCATCTACACCGTCATCACTGCCAACAAGGAGTTCGTTTCCGCCCACCTGAAGAAATTCGTGATGGCGGTCGTGCTGGTGAACTTCTCATGGTTCATCCCGCTCGTCGTGCTCGATATCGCGAACATCGCGACGGTCACGGTGTACTCATTGCCCGGCGCCATCGTGAACATGGATGCCGAATGTCGCTATACGAGCACCAAGGCGAAGGGCTGTTTCGACGCGAAACCGATCGACGGCGGATTGCAATCATGCGCATGCAAAGCCGTCGCGAACTTCATCCCCTTCCCGGACAGTGATACGGTACGCGATAAGCTGGCCGAAGACCCAGTCGCGTGGGACTGCAGCAATGAACCCGCCTATTGCGTGCGCTACGTGAAACTCGACCCCGCGAACAGCACGAAACACGGCACGATCCTCAACGGACTGGTCGTGAACCACGCCCGCCTGTCGCAGCTTGCCATGATCACGCGTACCAAGCTCAAGAACACCATCAGCGACTCGATCGTCTTCATCCTGCGCGAATTGGTCGTAATCGTCATCCACGTGGCCCTCTTCTTCCCGCTGCTCGCGCTGCTCATCGCGCTCATCATCCGCATCCCGGTCCTGTGGCTGACCATGGCGTTCATGCC
>DALYDP010000016.1:0-17777 GCA_031973095.1 Candidatus Peribacteraceae bacterium
CGTCGTCGTACGTACAGGTGAAGGGACTGAAAACGTCGTTCGTCGCCGGCACCGCTCCGCGTATTTTCGTGAGCGCGGTCGACGGTTCCAAGGCCCTTACCAATGCCGACGGATGGATCGTGGACGCGCGCCTGCGTCGTTCGGACGACGCGGTCACGAGCCTCGGCGTCGAAGTCATCACCGGCACGAAAGAATGGACGCTCTACCCCGAGATCCCGATGGAGCCCGGCGACTATCTGCTGCGCGTGATGTTCTACTGCAATGCGTCGTTCTTGCCCTGTGCCAAAGATGGCACGATGGTGAGCCTTACGGAAGACATTCCCTTCGCGGTGACCGCCGCGAAAGCGAAGAGCTCCGGCAGGACCCTGAAGTTTCCGATTACTGCCCAGACCACGACCGCCGCGCAGGTGAACAAGGAGGACGGGCTGACCGAAGTCGAACTCGCGACGATTCTCCTCAAGAAGGATTCCAAACCTCCGCGCATCGACGGCGCGACGATCGAAGGCGTCGGATGCTCGGACGGCCGCCTGATTGTCGATATCGCCACCAATAAGGGCGACGCCCCGGACTCAAGCAGCCCCGGCAACGTGCAGTTGTACGATTATTTCTATTTCAGCGGGGCCAAGAACTATGGCGCCCCCGTGCAGTGGGAGTATTGGCAATCGACCGATGGCGGCTACCAGCCCACCCTTGCCTACGGCGTGAAGGCCGGCCAGGCCAACGTCCACCTGCTCGAAGCCCGCGAGGGCCAGAAGAGCACATGGAAGCTCCTGACGGTCACGTGCGAGAAGAACAAACTGAAGGCCCGTTTGAGCGAGCCCAAGCGGACCAAGGCGCCGAAGACTTCCCCCAAGTCGTCTTCGTCCAAGTCATCATCCAGATCGTCCTCGAAATCCTCGAACTCCACGGCGTCGTTGATTTCGACCGCCGATTGGAAGGCGTATGACGACGACACCGGCACGTTCTCGGTCAAACTGCCGAAGTCGTGGAAGCTCATCAGCGGATACGACGGTTCCTATCTCGATTTCACGACCGTCGCCGCGAATTCCATCTCGGGATTCGGCGATCCGAAGAGCGCCTATTCCGTCGGGATCGAGCTCAATCGTTCGTCCGACGTGAACACGCAGGGCAAGACGCTCTTGCAGTACGCCGAGCAAAATATGGTCTTCGTGTCGCGCTACGAGCCGGGCGCGGTGACGAAGGGATCGAAATGGACGATGTATGAATACAACGGACGTACCGATGACCAGTACAAAGTTCTGTTCGATTTCGGTGGTTCGGTTCTTGTTCTTTCGTTCCCGTCGCATGATGCGACGGCCGATGGGATCATCGGATCGATCACGTTGAAGTAATCCTTTCCCATGCGAAAAAGCCGCCCCGCAGTTGCAGGACGGTTTTTTTTAATGCTTTTCCACCGATCGAGTCTTCCGAACGTCGTCGACGCAGGCATCCCGTATCGCTGCGTTCATGATTCTGCCACAGAACGTTGCGTCGTTGCGCTTGAGCGCGAGTTCTGTCCAGCACATATCCGCGAAGTGTTCATCTTCCATTTTCATTTTCTCACATCGGGTGACGGGATCGGAGATCGACGCATACACGCAGAAAAACATCGCTCCACCGACCGCGGCGACACCGACGAATCCCAGGATGGTTTTGATGCTCCCCCAGAGGATGAGCGTTTGCTTGAACGGCGAGGCATGCGCGAAAGTATCGCGGGTGGCGAGGGTCGACCACCGCACGATGTAGACGGCTATCGCGATCATCACGACGTAGTATCCCGTGATCATTGCGGTCACGAACGGATGATCGACGATTGTCGCCCCGAATTCGCTCCATTTTCCAGGGTCTTGGGCCGCCAGGCCGAAGAACGCCGCCGCAATCACGATGCCCAAGAAAAACGTCGGGATGGCGACGATGGTATACGCGATGGCAAACGCGTACGTGCCCGCTTCGCGCATGGGCGAAGCGTGTTCATCCGGTTTTTTACGATCGAATACGGGCAGCATCCCGATGCCGAAAACCAGGATGCAGATCGTTGCGAGAGCTTGGATCACCACGATGCCCCCGAATTGTTCGTCATACATCCTCCAATCGATGATGCTGAGCCAAAAGATGCTTATCGCTATCGCGAACGACCCCGCGATGGCGCGGAGCGTTCGTGAGAGCTCTTTTTTGGTCGGAATGATGCGCATGGAGGGGGCGTTTTACGCAGCCACCGCTCCTTCTCCCGCCAACGGCTGGCCTTCATCCGGCGTGTTGGATCCGGCATCCGTCGCGGAGGGTGTTTCTTGCGTGATCGGCGCGCCTCCTTCGACCACTTCGCCCTCGGCGTTGAGGATCGCGACCGGGACGTCTTCGCCGCGGAGTTCCGCGAGCTTGGCTTGGAAGGCCGGGAGTTCCTCATAGTTGTACATGTCGAGTTCGTAGCCCGTGAGTTCCGTCGCGAGGCGGATGTTCTGGCCCTTCTTGCCGATGGCCATGGGGCGCTGCGCTTCTTCCACGAACACGGCGGCGCGCTTCTTGATCTTGCGGCCGTCGGCGTCGATTCCTTCCTGGTCGTTCACGATGATCACCGCGGAAATGGCGGCCGGCTGGAGCGCCGTGGAGATGAGCTTGATCGGGTCTTCGCTCCACTCGAGCATATCCACGCGTTCGCCGTTGATTTCTTCCATCACGGCTTGGATGCGCACGCCCTTCTGGCCCACGCAGGCGCCGATAGGGTCGATGCGCGGGTCTTTGCTGGCCACCGCGACCTTGCTGCGGAAACCGGCATCGCGGGCGAGACCGCGCACGAGCACGTCGCCGTTGCGCACTTCGGGGATCTCGAGCTCGAGGAGCTTTTTCACGAGGTTGGAGTGCGTGCGCGAGATGCGGAGCTGCGGACCCTTGCCCGTCATTTCCACCTTCTCGAGGTACACGCGGATGCGCTTGCCCGTGTAGTAGTGCTCGCCCGGGATCTGTTCGCGCCACGGGAGCGACACGGCCATGCCTTCGATTTCGAGCGTCACCCAGTTCGGGTCCGTCTTCGTGACGGTGGCCGTGAGGAGTTCGTCCTCGCGGTCCTTGAACTTGATGTAGAGGCTCATGCGCTCGGCTTCCTGGAGCTTCTGCAAGATGACCTGCTTCGCGGCTTGGGCGGCGATGCGGCCGTACTCGGCGGGCGTGACGTCGATTTCGATTTCATCGCCTTCTTCGGCGTCGCGCTTGATGCGCTTGGCTTCGGTGAGCGAGATTTCGAAGTTTTCGTTTTCGACGGTCTCGACGACTTCCTTGATCACGAGGATCTGCGGACCGTCGTGGCCTTCGGGAAGGTTCACGCGGATTTCCTGCTCCTTGTTGCCGTAGTCTTTGCGGTAGGCCGTGGCGATAGCCTGCTTCACGGCTTCGATGACCTGGTCCGGCGAGACGTTCTTCTCGGAGCAGATTTGATTGATGGCGGCGACGAACGATGCGCGCATGGTGATGGGGAGAAAAGAAGTGTGTGACCCTTCGACAAGCTTAGGGTCGCAGCTCTTGCTGCGAAGGCCACCACCCCGCTCGGCGGGCTAGTGACGTTACGTACGTATTCTACACCCTGATACGCCGAATGCAAGCGTTTTTTAGGGTTTATCGGGCGAACGGCGTTTTCGGCGGATTAGGCCTTGGGTGCCTTGGCACGAGGTTTTTTCGCGGGCACGTGTTTCTTCGCAGCGGCGGGCGGCACCGGAGCGACCGATGCCGACGCGCGACGCGGGAACTGCGTGATCACGTACGTCATCCACGTGAAGAACAGGATGTACGTCGCCCACCCGAGGGGCAGGCCCGTCATCGCGAGCGCGAACGAGAGTAATGCGGAGTTCGTGATGCCGAAGAGCCCGAGCCGGTAGAGCTCGCCGTAGCGGTGGCCGCGGCCCGCGATGGCCGAGATGATCCACGTGATCACCGTGGCCCAGAGCAGGAAGAAGAGGTTGCCGAGCCACAGGAAGCCGCCGCCGATCCACGGCAGGACCAGGAGCAGCGCGAGCGCGAGGCCGCTCGCGATCCACGGAAGCATCGGCGTGTACGCGGATAAGCCGATCGTCACGTCGGTCACGAGGGCTTCGTTTACCGTGAGGTTCGCGCCGTCGGCTTCCGCGTAGTCGAACGTGCGGATGCCGTTGTCGTCTTGCACGACCGCGGACGTGCGTGTGAGGAGTACCGCCGTGTCGCGCGCTGCAAAATCGTCGATCGAAGCCGACGTGTCGATGACGATTGCGTGTGCCGGTCCGTCGGCGTCCACCGTCCTCCATTCAGTCGGGAGGTCGAGGACGTACGGTTCCTGGACATTGGTGCTGAGCACGCCGCCCGTGAGCGTGAGGACGAGCTCGTCGGGGTACCAGCGTTGGATGACGCCAAGTTGGTCGTTGGCGAGGGTGCGAATGCTCGGGGCGACCGCAGCCACCCCGATCGCGAACGGCAGCAAGCCGAAGAACGCGAGCGTGACGGAGAGCGCGTAGAGGTGGCCGAGGGCCGAGCCCGTGGTGCGGCGGGAGAAATCGGTAACGTAGGAGAGCGCGTCCGTGGAGGCGTGCCAGATCGTGATTGCGAAGCGTTGGAGGAACATGGATCCATTCTAGCGTGCTTCACTCATTCCTTCGAGGAGTGCTTTCGCGTGCTTTCCTCTCATCGTCGGCAACAGCGAGAGAATGCGGTATGCACGAAGTTTCCAGCCTTTCGGCACGCGGTCGAACGCAGGATCGCGTGCCGCGAAGAGCGCGGCGGTTTTCCCGATCGTGCGCATGCGTTTCAGTGAATCCTCGAGTGCGATGCGGTGGCGGTGTAGTGCGTGGGCCGCGGGTTCGTAGACGAGACCGATGCCCTTCTTTTTTAACTCCATGCCGAACACGACGTCTTCCCATCCGTAGTCCGTCACGCCCTCGGGGAAGGGCAGCGCTCGTGCGACGTCCGTCTTGAGGCTGAGATTACTGGCGTACGTGAACGTGTGTTGCACGTTTTCGGGCACGCGCCGGCCAGCGTAGGGTGCGAGCATCTCGAAGCCGAATTGCCACCCCGTGCGGTCGAGCCAGCGCATGACGGGCGTGATCCCGACGGCCGGGTCCCAGTCGATGCGACCGAGTACCGCGACGTTCCCGTGCGCGGCATGGGCGGCAAGGTGTGCTTCGCAGGCGCCGGGCGCGAGGAGAATGTCGTCGCCGAGGAAAAGGACGGCGTCCGCCGTCGTGTTTTTCACCCCTGCGTTTCGTGCCGCGCCTTGCTGTGCCTTAGGGATCTCAAAAAATTTCACCGGGATGTTCCACGACCGCCGCGTCACCGCTTCGACCGTCGCGGGGTCGTGGCCGTCGCTCACGACGATTGCTTCGAGACGGTCCGCGATCGATTGTCGTTCCAAGTGTTCGAGGCACGCCGAAAGGATCGCCGGCCGCCGGTACGTGGGGATGACGACGCTGAGTGCGGGGGTTGCCACCATTCTATCTTACGCTTCGTCGGCCTGCGTGATCAGTGCTTCGATCGCCAGACATACGTTGCGTATTCCCGTGCGGATTTCGTCGCCTATTTCGCCTGGAAGAACGTCATACGAGCTACGGGCTGACCATGTTTGCACGTCCGTTATGAGTGCACGGAGATCGTGGCGGGTGATCGGTGCTTCGGTGATCGTTTGGGAACGGAGTCGGGCATTCTGGATTACGACAATAAAACACGCTCCATTGCCAGCTCCACCGCGCGGATGGTGGCTGGTTTTTCCATGTCGGATACGAACGTTTCATCGATACCGAGTGCGCCGAGGACGTCTTTTCCCGTGATGGGCATAGTGAACTATAATGATCACTATTTATAATTTGTCAAATGCGCATATGTGCGCATAGTGTTGCGGCGTGAAGACTCTCTCGATCGATCTTCCTTCCCACGACGGGCATATCGCTTGCATCGACGGCGATGCCGTGCGCGCGATCCGTATCATCGGTCGGACGAACGAAACGGAGCTTATTCCCCTGTTGGAAGAAGTGTTGAAGGAGGCGGGTTGGGCGAAGGCGGACATCGAACGCATCGCGTGCAACCTCGGGCCAGGCGGGTTCACGAGCGTGAGGAACGGCGTTGCATTTGCGAATGCCTTGGCCGACGGGCTCGGCGTGCTGCTCGGTGGATACCACGGCAGTGCCCTCGCTCTCGCACGTTGTCATGGTTCGGCTCCGCTCACCATGACAACGTCCCAACATGCCAAGATGCTTCCGCTGTCATCCCGAGCGGAGCCGAGGGATGACGTATGGTGGATCCATTCCACGCGGCGCGACCAGGCGTTCGTCCGAGGCGGTTCGTGGAACGAGCCGACGCTCGTCACCCTGGCCGATGTCCTCGCCGCGGTTCGCCCCGGCATGACCGTTGCCGGTGATCTGATGGAGGCACATCACCATGCCCTCGCTGCGGCGGGTGCCTCGTTCCCGGCCAAGGCGCCGATCGAAGCCGTTTTACCCGCGTTTTCGGGCGAGCTTTCCTATGCCAAAGAACCCCTCGTTCCCTGGTATGGTCGGGGTATTTAAGCTAGGATAGGCGCTCTTAGAACCATGGCGATCCTCGATTCCATCAACAAACTGCTCGGCGACCCGAACGAGAAAGAGCTGAAGAAGCTCTGGCCCATCGTGCGCGCCGTGCGCGAAGCGGAGAAGGCCGCCGACATCCGCGCGCTTACCCGCGAGACGCTCCCGGCGAAGACGGAAGAGTTGAAGGCGAAGATCGCCGCGGGCGCGACGCTCGACGACATCCTCCCCGAGGCGTTCGCCGTCGTGGTGCGCGCGTGCGAACTCATCCAGGGCGAAACGCTCGGCATCGGCAACCAAACGCTCACGTGGAACATGATTCCGTTCGACGTGCAGCTCCTCGGCGGAGCGGTCCTGCACCGCGGAGGCATCGCGGAAATGAAAACCGGCGAAGGTAAAACGCTCGTCTCCACGTTGCCCACGTACCTCAACGCGCTCGAAGGAAAAGGCGTACACGTCGTGACGGTCAACGATTACCTGGCCAAGCGTGACAGTTCATGGATGGGCGTGCTCTACAAAGCGCTCGGCCTCACGGTCGGCTGCGTCGTCCACGGGCTCTCCACGGAGGATCGCCGCGCCGCGTACGCCAGCGACATCACCTACGGCACCAACAACGAATTCGGCTTCGATTACTTGCGCGACAACATGGCGTCGTCGCTGAAAAATAAGGTGCAGCGCGATCTCCACTACGCGATCGTCGACGAAGTGGACTCGATCCTCATCGACGAGGCCCGCACGCCGCTCATCATCAGCCAGCCCGCCGGCGAATCGACCGCCAAGTACGGCCAGTACGCCGTGCTCGTCCGCCAGTTGCAGTTCAACACGCACTTCACGAAAGACGAGAAGCAGCGCGCCGCCGTCCTCACCGACGAGGGCATCAAGAAAATGGAGGAGCTGCTCGGGGTCGAGAACATCTACACCGAGAAGGGTTTCGAAGAAGTGCACCACATCGAGCAGGCCCTCCGCGCACATGCCATCTATCAGCGCGACGTCGATTACGTGGTGAAGGACGGCGAAGTGATCATCGTCGATGAGTTCACGGGTCGCCTCATGCCGGGCCGCCGCTATAGCCATGGCCTCCACCAGGCCATCGAGGCCAAGGAAGGCGTCGAGGTGCAGCGCGAAAGCAAGACGCTCGCCACGATCACGTTCCAGAACTATTTCCGTCTCTTCAAAAAGCTCGCCGGCATGACCGGTACGGCGAAGACGGAAGAAGAGGAGTTCGAATCGATCTACAAACTGCGCGTGGTCGTGATTCCCACGCACCGCCCGATGGTCCGCGTGGATAACCCGGACTCCATCTACCGCACCGTGGCCGCCAAGTTCATCGCCGCCGCGAAACTCGCGAAGGAAAAACACGCGCTCGGCCAACCCGTGCTCATCGGCACCACGAGCATCGAGAAGTCCGAGGTCATGAGCGCGCTTCTCGCCGAGCAGGGCATTCCGCACAGCGTCCTCAACGCCAAGCAGCACGAAAAAGAAGCAGAGATCGTGGCGTTGGCCGGCCAAAAGGGCGCGGTGATGATCGCCACGAACATGGCCGGTCGCGGTACCGACATCAAGCTCGGAGAGGGGGTCGCGGAGATGGGCGGCCTGTGCATCATCGGCACGGAGCGCCACGAATCCCGCCGCATCGACAACCAGCTCCGCGGTCGCAGTGGCCGCCAGGGCGACAAGGGCGAGAGCCACTTCTTCGTATCCATGGAAGATGATCTCATGCGCCTGTTCGGCGGCGACCGATTGAAGGCCATGATGGAGAGGTTGCAGGTGCCCGACGACCAGCCGCTCCAAAACGGCATCGTCTCGCGCAGCATCCAGAGCGCGCAGAAGCGCGTGGAAGGACACCACTTCGACATCCGCAAGCACGTCCTCCAGTACGACGACGTGATGAACCGCCACCGCGATATTATCTACAAGCGGCGCCACGCGCTCTTGGAGAAACTCGCGCAGACGGAGGGCTCGACGGACGCCGTCGGCGGTACGTCCGCCGAAGCAAAAGCGAAGGTGGGAGGGCTCCGCGAAGACATCGTGAAGGCTCTCAAAAAAGAAGCGGCCGCGATCGTCGCGCAGTACGCGCCCACGAAAGATGTCGACGAATGGCGGATCGAACAGATGTCCGATGCGTTCGGCGCGCTCAACCCTGACCTGAAAAAGCAGCTCTCCGCGGAGGCCATCCGCGCCGCCAGGGATCCTGACACGCTGAAGGACGTTGCCGAAGCTGCCATCGTGCAGGTCTATGGCGCGAAAGCCGCCGCGCACCCTGCCGATGTGGTGGCCCGCGCCGAGCGCGTGATCGTGCTCCGCTCCATCGACACCCATTGGATGGACCACATCGATGCCATGGCGCACCTCCGCGAGCAGGTCGCGTTCTCGGGGTATGCGCAGCGCGATCCCCTCATCGAGTACCAGGACCGCGCGTTCCGCATGTTCCAGGAGTTGCTCCAGACGATCGAGGTCACGATCGTGCGCACGCTCATGGGCATCGATTTCGCGCAGTTCGCGCCGCAGCGCGTCATCCAGCAGGCCGAGGAAGAATTGTCCGGCCTCCAGACGAACGAAAGCCAGATCGAAGGCGAGCTGACCCAGACCGGCGTGAAGGCCTCACTGGAGGGCAGTGCCGTGCTCCAGAGTGCGCAGAAGCGCCACGCTCCGGCTGCGCAGAAGACGGTGGTGAACGACAAGGTCGGCCGCAACGATCCGTGCCCGTGCGGAGCGATCAAGGAAGATGGTACTCCGGTGAAGTACAAAAATTGTCATGGGAAAAATATCTGATGCATGCCAACAAAGCGAAGCCCTGAGCAGCGTCGAATGGGCGGCAGCGGGAAGAAGTTTAAAAAATGCCACGGAGTGGATTCCTAAATTCTTGTCATGGTGAGCCTGCCGAACCATACAAGAAGTGCCATGGAGCAAACGAGTGAGGTAGAGTGAATGCATGCTCATCTTCTCTGCACTCGCTCTCCTTTCGTTGATCGCGATTCCCGCGTCGGCGTCGTCCGTCACAGTCGATATCGACCAAACGGACGTGTTTCCGAGTACGTGGATTCCGCCAAACAACTGGCCGCCGTTCGTCGACGTATCGTCGACGAACGTGACGAAGCCGAATTGCGGAGAGTCCAGCCAGATGGTGCAACGTGAGCGCCAGGACGTGCTCGGATGGGAAGCCTGCGTGGAGACGAGTGAAGAAGGAGCCGCAGGAACCTCTTACCACAACGCGAAGTACGAACTCGTGAAAAACGGGAAGTTCGTGACGATCGAATGGACCCTGCGAGAAGTGCACTGCGAGAATTACGACGAGCCGCATCGCGGACAGTGTCGCGCCGGCCAAGGCGCCTTTTGGGACGCATACAGTCCGTTGAGCGTCTTGCGCGCGGTCCTCACAGACCTGGATCTTTTCGGCGATGAGAGCGAGGACCATGACGAGTCCGGTCGTATTGAGAGTGCGGAGTTCCTCGATGACTTCGACACGCTCGTGATCGATTTGCCCTGGGGCATGCCCGATTCGTACGTGCAGATTGAGTATGAAATGCGGGACGTCGGCGCCGCAGTCGGCGGGTTTCAGGTGCGCGCGGATGGTGAAACGCGGGTGAAGATCCATGATTTTCGCCGGTACGTGATTTTCGAGGGCAGCACGGGCAAGGGCCAGGTGGAGCTGAAATACTGCAAAGAACTCAAGGATGCCACACACTCGGTTAGCTGCGGTCCGACGTATGAGCTCGCCATCGATGCCGAGGCGGATACGGACTTTGAAGACGTGTCTCCCGATCACCCGAACGCCGACGCCATCACGTACGCCTTGGAACACGGCATCGCTTCCGGGTATCCGGACGGGACGTTCCTCCCCGACAGTTCGACCAACCGCGCGGAGTTTACGAAGCTCGTGACGCTCTACACGTTCGGTCAGGCGATGATCGACATGTGCAACACTCGTATTCCGTTCTTTGACGTTCCCGATACGTGGTATACGAAATACGTTTGCCGAGCGCAGGATGCGCATTTGATCGGCGGATATCCGGACGGTTCGTTTCAGCCCGCTCGCACGATTAACTTCGCAGAGGCTGCAAAGATATTGGTTCTCGGCGACGATTTCGGCAGTTACCGCAGCGATTTGGACGAGAACGAATCGGACCCGTGGTACAAGCGCTACGTTCGCTACCTCGCCGACAAGAACGCCATCCCCATGAGCGTTTACAGTCTGACCCAGCCGATCACGCGCGGTCAGACGGTCGAGATCATCTATCGCCTTAAGACCGGCAATAATGATAAGCCGTCGAGGACGTACGAGGAACTTGCGAACTGATGGATGCCTCTATGCAGGACCGTCCGCGCAAACTCGTCACCCTCGTGATCGTTCATGAGGGCGGCAAGGTCCTTTTGGGCATGAAGAAAGACGGGTTCGGCGGCGGTTGGTGGAACGGGTTCGGCGGCAAGGTGGAGGCGGGCGAAACCATCGAAGAGGCCGCGCTGCGCGAGCTGAAGGAAGAAGCCGGTATCGGCGTCGAGATGATGGAGAAGGCGGGCGTGCTGTGTTTCGACATCGAAGGCGACGAGCGATTGCACGAAGCGCATATCTTCCGCGCGTCGGGCGTCATCGGCAAACCGGTCGAGACGGATGAAATGGTTACGCCGCGCTGGTTCGACGAGGGCGAAATCCCGTACGACAAAATGTGGAAGGGTGACGATCTGTGGATTCCGTTATTCCTGAAGGGCGTGCTCTTCGAGGGTACGTTGGCGTTCGATGCGAAGCACGAACTGACCGGCGCGGACGTGCGGCCCGCGTGAAAGAAATGGCGTTACGATTCGTGATGATCGGCGTAGAATGATGCGTATGCGCACTCTCCTTCGTCTCACCTCCGCCATATTCGTTCTAACCGCCGCGTCGTCCGCGTACGCCCTCGCTCCCGTGGGGTGTTCTGCGGATGCGAAGCTGTGCCCCGACGGCGTTACGTACGTCGGCCGCGATGGAAATAACAACTGTGAGTGGCAGAAGTGTCCGGGCGAAGGAGGTGTTTTTACGTTCGGAGACGTTCCGTTGAATCATCCTCATGCAGACGCGATCACCTACGTGAAGGAGCAAGGTATCGTCGAAGGCTATAGTGATGGCACATATAAGCCCGACGCGACGATCAACCGCGCGGAGTTCGTGAAGATCCTCGTCGAAGCGGTCGCCGAGGAGAATGGTCCCGTTTGTAAAATCGCGCCGTTTTCCGATGTCGATCAAGCCTCCTGGTACGCGACGTATGCGCACAAGGCACGCTGCCTCGGCCTCGTTGAGGGTTATTCGGATGGTAGTTTCCAGCCGTCGAACTTCATCAACTTCGTCGAAGCCGCGAAGATCCTCGTGAAAGCCTATGGGCTCGAAGCGACGACGACGATCGACTCGTGCGATGACCCGACGGATATCGAATGCACATGGTATCGACCGTACGTTCTCATGTTGGAAGCGCATGCCTCGATTCCCACGTCGATCAAGCGCTATGAGCAGCTCATTACGCGCGGTGAAATGGCCGAGATGATTTATCGCTTGAAGACCGGAACGGCCGATAGGCCATCTCAGGACTACTCCTCGCTGGAGCGTAGGGCGCACTGTGATCGCATGAAGGCGATGGGATATGGATGTGAATGAGGTAGACTGTCCGCCCATGCAAAAATCCTCCATCGTCGGCCACGCGCGGCAGCTCGCGAACCTGCAAACCGACCTTGAAACGGGCAACGTCTCGCACGCGTACCTGTTCGTGGGCCCCGAGCACGTGGGCAAGTCCACGGTCGCCCGGTGGTTTGCGACGGAGCTCCTTACGCGCGGACTCGATCCCGAGGCGAAGGCCGCCGCCGAGGCGCAGATCGAGCGGCTCATCCACCGCGACTTCCTCTCGCTCGATCAGCTCTGGATCGAAGACCAATCGGAAAATCTGGACGAGATCGCGAAGTCCTCGAACATCCAGCAATCGCACCGGTGGAAGTCGCCCGCCATGCGCAGCGACGTCATTTCGATCGACGACGTGCGCGTGATCCAGGAGCGGGTCTACGAGACGGGTGAAGGCCCGCGTCGCGTCTGCTTCATCCGTGGGATCGACCGCCTGCAGGACGCCGCCGCGAACGCGTTTTTAAAGATCCTGGAAGAACCTCCGGAGGGCCGCGTGTTCATTCTCACGTCGTCGAGCGACACATCCCTCCTCCCAACCATCGTCTCGCGTTCCCGCGTGCTTCGGTTCGACCGCGTGCCCGACGTCGAAATTGCGCCGCTCGTGTCGCGCATTGCCGAAGACGATCGTTCGTTCGTGCTCCATCTGGCCCAGGGCGCGCCCGGCACGGCCGTCACGCTCGCATCGGACCCCGACCGCTTGCGCGAGGATCGGCTCATGCACGGGCAGGCCACGGCCTTTTGGGGACCGATGTCGACGAGCGAACGCTTGAAGGCGTTGTCGCCCATCGCGGACAAGGGTGGCGACGGCGACAGGTTTTTGCTTCATTTGGCGTTGGCGTTGCGCGAGTCGCCCGTTCAATCGGTCGCCCGGGTCGATGCGTTCCGGCTCCTGGTCCGCCGGTTGCAGACGAATGCTTACAAACCGCTGATCGTGCAGGAATTCGCACTTTCCCTCGCATAAAAAAGACGCCCCACGGAGCCTCGTTTTCCGGGTATTCCGGGGGTACAATTCCTTTCCCATGGATATCCGATACCACATCACGGGCGGAACACCCCTCCAGGGAGAGGTAACGGTGAGCGGCTCCAAGAACGCGGCGCTGCCGATGATCGCCGGCGCGGTGCTGGCGCACGGCGTCACCACGCTCACGAACGTGCCGCGCCTGCGCGACACCGAGCTCATGCTCCAGATTTTGGAATTCCTCGGGTGCGCGACGTCGTTTATCGACGGCACCGTGACCATCGACACCACGAACATCCAGAGCAAGCCGATCCCCGCCGAGTACGTCTCGAAACTCCGCGGTTCCATCGTGCTGCTCGGCCCGCTCCTCGCGCGTTTCGGCGTCGCCGAGATGAGCTACCCCGGCGGCTGCGTGCTCGGCAAGCGCCCCGTCGAGGCGCACGTCCTCGCGCTCGAGCAGATGGGTGCCAATAACATGAGCACGCCGGAAGTACTGCATTTGCAGGGGCAACTCAAGCCGTCGCACGTCATCCTCCCCGAGTTCTCCGTTACCGCGACCGAGAACGCGTTGTGGGCCGCCGCGATCCTCGAAGGCGAGACCCGCATCGACATCGCGGCCGCAGAACCGCACGTGCAGGAATGTGCGCGCATGGCCGCGGCGATGGGCGCCGAAGTCGAAGGGATCGGCACGCACACGCTCGTGATCCGCGGCACGAAGAACCTGAAGCCCGTCACGCATCGCGTGCCGTTCGATTACCTTGAAGCCGGCTGTCTCGTGATCGCCGCGCTCGTGACGAAGGGCAAGATGCGCATCAAGGATTTCGACGCGGACCACCTCCGCATTTTCGTCGACGTCATCAAACGCATGGGCGGCATCCTGAAGTACGACGCCGCGGAGAAGACGATGTTCGTGGACGGCGAGCTGTCGTTCCTGAACGCCGCGAAGGTCCAAACCATGATCTTCCCGGGATTCCCGACCGACCTACAGGCCCCCATGGGCGTCCTCATGACGCAGGCGAAAGGCGTGTCGCGCATTTTCGAGACGCTCTTCGAAGGTCGCCTGGCGTACCTCTACGAACTCGAAAAAATGGGCGCGCATATTGAAATCCTCAACGCGCACCAGGCGTTGCTCATCGGTCCCGTGGCGCTCAAAGGCCGCCAGGTCGCAAGCAACGACATCCGTGCCGGCGCCGCCATGGTGCTCGCCGGCCTCTGCGCCGAAGGCCAAACCGTGATCACGGACGTCCGCTATATCGAGCGCGGATACGACAAGCTCGACGAGAAGCTCCGTTCGCTCGGCGCCAAGATCGAGCGCGTCGTCATCGACTCCCCGAAAGCGGCCTGAGCCTGTCTGGCCCGTCGTTCGTCCTTCCCCTACACTCGCCACGTTATGCTGATCATCAAGCACCTTTCCGGTTCGAGCGTTTCCCTCAGCGACGGTAAAACCGAGGTTGTCGCCTTCCCGAAGAAGCCGGTTTCCGGCGCCGTAAACCTGCTCTCCGTACCGGAGGAAGATCCCGCGGGCAAAGCCATTTCCTGGCCCGGTGAATACGACATCGGCGGCGTCGCCATCCGCGGCGTGGGCCAGAGCGAGGGGCAACACGTGTCGTACACCATGCAGATGGACGATTTCCGCGTCGCCTTGCCGTCCGGCCCGCTCGAAGAGTGGAGCCAGGCCGACATCGAACGCCTCGGCGACGTGCAGGTGCTCGTGCTGCCTGCCGAAAACCCGAAGATCGCCCAGTCGCTGATCGAGGAAATCGATCCCCGCCTGCTCGTGATCGTTCCTGGCGGCGACGGCACCATGCACCCCGACGTCCTGAAGGCCGCGGGTGCCACGGGCAAAGAGCCCGTGGCCGAGTACAAGCTCAAAGGAGGACTTCCCGCGGAAGGCCGCGAGGTGATCATCCTCTCCGCGTAATCCTTTCGCTTCCTTTCCCTCTCCCGCCATGTTCCGCCGCGCATCCGTCGCTGTCGCATTCCTCGCCGTTTCCCTCGTCGCATGCGGCGAACAAGCGGGCATCGCAGCCTACTTCGAAGAGGCGCAGGCCCTGGCAGAGCGCATGGTCGAGGTCGGCGGGAAGTTTGAAACACTCATGAACGTGCAGGAGGATCCGCTCGTGTGGAGCGACGAGGAGAAGCGAGAACTCAACGATCAGTACGGCCTGCTCCAGGATGTGCAGGACGAAGCCGCTGCCATGACCGTTCCTCCGGCGTTTACCGAAGCGCATCCGCTCCTCGTGCAGTCCATCGGCGAAATGCTCGGCGCCATCGACATCATCCGCGACATTGCGGAAGCGCCCGAGACGGCGACCATGGAGAAGGCTGACGAAATGACCAAGAAGGCCGAGAAGGGCGAAGCGCTCGCCGATCAGTACGTCGCCGAAGTGGAGCGCATCCTCGAGGAAAAATATCCCGGCATGATGGCCGAGGAGGAAGAAGAGTGATCAGTCGATCGGCGTGAACCGCCGTACGGTGTTTCCGTCGACCTCCACCATTGCGTTCCAGTCGTCGATGGGTCGCGTCCATACCGTGCCTTTCGGCGAGCGGTAGACCACGAGGTGATTGAGCGTCGCTTCTTCGAGCGCGTTCGCGAGCACCTCGTATTCGCCGCCTTTGTAATGGCGGAAGCGCGACCCTACTTTCGGGCCGTGTTCTTCGATGCGCGCCTGAGCGAGGTCTTTGTCGTCCATGTTTCTATGGTACATATTATAAATCCGTCGCGAAGCGCTGGCTCCGCCGCGCCGGAGCGACTCCTTGCCCGGAAAAGAGCCCGTGAGACCTGCCTGCCGGCAGGCAGGCAGGAAAACCACGGAGTGGTTTGTTTCACGCTTCGTGGTAACCAGGGTTTCTCGATGTATTGTACCCTAGTTTTTGTTGTACCTAGGCCAAGAATTAATCGAATATCCGCTATAATCCCGCTATGGAAATAGAGTCTTTGATTCAGAAATATCTAAACGAATTACCGCAACAGGTAGGCATTTTGCAGCACAAATATGCGAAAATCGCTGATACTGAAGAACGTGCAAAACAAGAAAAAGAGCTGGCTTCGTACGAAAGAAGGATGAAAGAGGGATTTGAGCTCCTCTCCACTCTGGATGAAGAGATGTTTGGAATCATGAAAAATATCCGCGATGCCTCTCCTTCACTCCTTCAAAAAAATGCTGAACGTTACAAGGCTGCCTTAATCGAACACCGAAAAAAGCACGCCATTTCTTTTTCAGCGGAAGAGAGCGAAGCATTGCAAAACATCCTTCGTGCAATGGCATTGAACCATAACACGCAGAGTGTTGAATTGCTGAGAAAGAACGGTATCCATCCGGCTTCAGAATTATGGTTGTCGGACAGGAAAACGACCGCAAACCCCATGGACATCATTTTGGGGATGGACCGTTATTGCTTCTTTACCCATGGGTTTTCCCTTTCGAACTACGGAGCACAAAATGTTCTCGTGAAAAACAAGCTGATTGAAAATGCTGACACGATTGTTTCAACTGTAGACATTTTTAAGTTGGTGCTCATCGCAACCGGCAAATCCATTCCATGCGCTGTATCAACAAAGGATTGGGTGAGTAGTCTCGGTGAATATTCTAAGCAGCTATTCGCAGGTTCTCAGTTTTGGGCTTTGAAAGCCGAGTACATACTCACATTTTTCAAGAATGCTGATGAATATCACGCATTTGCTGCAAAGCACTTTTATGAAAACCACAGTGAAATGGCTCCTGTTGGCGAGCAGCCATTTTTAGGCGAAGTAAAAGTACGAGGAGTCATTGGGCCAGAATGTATGGTGTAAATGAATGGCAACGTTGTAACTGGGGTTTTTGATATATTTTTTTCTTTTCCGAAGCAAAAATCATTTAGTGTTTCTGCTGCCGTCATTGAATGGCATCTGCTATAATAAAAGTACATGGACAAACAGAAACAATTAACATTATCAGAGTGGCCGGATTTCCTTCCAGAAGGACCATTTTCAACCGACGAATTGCATCGTCTTGTTCGTACACATATCCGTCAGGTGCTGGAGTTGGTTCCGCAAGTAGATGCACCAGAAATGACAATCACCGAACTTGAGAAGTTGCCTCTCGGTTGCTACGTGTTACCGCGCAAGCCAAGTCTTCAATTCTTGCGAGAGTTACCGAATTTCCATGGGGGTAAATCGGAAGTGGGCGTCTGTTGTCTGCAAGGACAGTGGCTTGTTACCACACTTGTTACCACAATTGAATCTGGCCAGGAGTTCATAACTCGCTGGCCTGAGCTGATATCAGCAGCAAAAAGAAGCGGACTTTGCCAAATGGATATTCATAGCCATCCGGGCGATGACGAAGGCTCAAGGCTCCCTTCATTTTCAGACATTTGTCGCATGAATGAAGCTATCGATCGCAAGATGTACATTGCTTGTAGGGCAGGGCTGCTGGAGATTGTGTTTCCGGAAACATTGCCGGGGGGCTATACGCATCCCACTGATATTTATCGGTCATGGGATTATTGGATTTTGACAGAATTAAAACTCACGTACGACGAATACTGCAAGAGAGGCAGGGCTCTTGAGAGGGAGTTTTACACACAGTTTTTCGGAATGCGGATAATTCCGTGGAGTGAATCAGAAGAAATCGACAAGCGTATTACGCAAGGGGAATTACTGCGGAAAGAATATTAATCCAATGGT
>DALYDP010000017.1:0-5975 GCA_031973095.1 Candidatus Peribacteraceae bacterium
AGCCTCTTCATCGAAGCGGCCCCCTTCCTCCTGATCGGGAGCATCGTGTCGGGATGCATCGAAACCTACGCGCGCCCGGAGACGGTCCTGAAATTCGTTCCGAAAAACAGGATTCTCCAAGTGTTAACGGGGTCGTGCCTCGGCCTCGCGTTCCCCGTCTGCGAATGCGGCGTCGTGCCCGTGGTCCGCAGGCTCTTTCGCAAAGGCATGCCGGCAGCGATGGGTGTCGCTTTCCTGCTCGGCGCACCCGTGCTCAATCCCATCGTGATCTTCGGGACGTACAAGGCGTTCGGCCTCGGGCCGATGTTGCTGTGGCGCGTGGCCGGCACGCTCGGGGTGGCATCGATCGCCGCGTTGTTCGTCACGAACGGGCACGCGATGAACCTCGGCCGCAAGGAAGAGGATCACGAACGCACGCGCGGCGTTCTGGCAGCGCTGCGGCACGCCGCGGACGATTTCCTCGAGATCGGCGCATACCTCGTGGTCGGCGCCCTGCTCGCGGCGTGCGCCCAGACATTCGTTCCCCCTTCCGCGTTCAATATCCTCGGCGGGGGCAACGTGGTGTCGGTGTTGGCGATGGAAGCGATCGCGTTCGTCCTGAGCATCTGCTCGACGGTGGATGCATTCATCGCGCTCGGGTTCGCATCCGCGTTCACGGGCGGGTCGATCGTGTCATTCCTCGTGTTCGGCCCGATGGTCGACATCAAGAGCACGCTGATGTTCATCGGGATCTTCCCCCGCAGGACGGTCCTGCGACTCGTCCTGACACCCTTCGCGTTGGCCACCGTGTTGGGCGTCGCTCTGAACTTCCTCAACGTGTTTTGAACCATGGCCAACCGACGCACGCACGACCGGCAGCAACACCACGCACATCCACGCGGCTCACGCGACTGCCACGACGGCAACGCGGCATCCCGATGGGCATGGCCCGACGCGACCCTGCTCGCGCTCGGGGGTGTGTACTTCGCGCGGCTGATCCACACCGGTGATCTCGCGAACTATGTGAACATGCGTTTCGCGTGGGTCGCCTGGGCGGGCATGGCGGCATTTTTCCTCCTGGCATTGGCCAAAATCATTCCCGCGCGCGGCCATGACCACGGCGACGATTGCTGCGAATCCAGACCATCGTGGAAATCGTGGGTCCTCGCGTTGCCCATCGCGATCGGAATGGTCCTTCCATCCAGACCGCTCGACTCCTCCGCCATCCAATCTGCCGATCCCGACATGCAAGCGATCCTCCGGGAGGAGGTGGGCATGGGCCAGCTCCTGACGCCGGAAGCGGTGGAGGACCCGTCATGGCTCTACAGCTTGTACGACGAGGTCTATCCGGACAAACGCCGATCGTACGATGATCCCCCGACCTTCACGCTGCTCGACTGGTTCCGATTTACCGTCGACCCGCCGGAAGGCGACGACCGGACGATCGAGGGCATGCCCGTCGACGTGATCGGCTTCGCGTACCGCGATGCGACGGGCGACCGAAGCCGCTTCGTCCTCACGCGCTTCTTCATGCGACACTGCTTGTTCGACACCGTGCCGATCGGCATTCCCGTGCAATGGGAACACGGCGCCGGCATCGACGATGACGACTGGCTACGCGTGCGCGGAACCATGGACGTCGTCAGCGACGCGGCGGGCAAGAAGGTAGTAACGATCATCGCGGACGACATCGACCGCGTGGAGCAACCCGAGGTGCCGTACCTGTATCCGGACACGTCCATGTGAACGCCGAAAAGCCCGGTCTTCTCTTCCGGGCTCCGGCAAAACGCCGCGTCGGTCACACTGGCACGACGTTCACTGCCCGCTTCCCTTTCGGGCTGTCTTCAAGATCGAATGCAACGGGAGTGCCTTCCGACAACGAGTCGAACTGTCCATTACAGGCTGACATGTGGAAGAACACGTCTTCACCGCCTTCGACGGAAATAAAACCGAAACCTTTTTCCTGAACCTTCTTCTTGATAGTGCCTTGGGCCATAAAACGAGAATGAATGGGGAGAATAAAAACCGCGGGGGAGGGCTGATCGTCTCCCCCTCGCGGGCACTGTAGCGTTCATTTTTTATTAATGCAAATGATTTGCATTTATAAAGAAGACCACTATAGTCCCCTCCTCCCGAACGTCGGGAGGCGCGGGGGTTTCCCGTCGATGTCCGATCCCTGGAACCAACGGCCCAACCACTTTTACGGAGAAGAGACATGCAGAGCGATTTTCGACCCAAGGCGATCGTCATCGTAACGGGAGCAGGCTTGAAGCCCGCGACGGTGTTCTTCAGGCAGGGCATTCCAGCGACGCTCATCGAGCACGACGGGAGGCCTCACAAGATGAACGCGTCCGCAGGCGTGGCCGCCGTGCTGAACGGCGACTACTACCTCTGCGTCACCGGCTACAATCGAGATCACCTCGATACCCTCGCCGCGAGCCAGCTACGCAACCCGCACATGACGAGGACCCTGGACCTCCAAGACAAGGCGGCGACCGCCGCGTTCGTCGAGGAAGTCGCGACCCTGAAACGCGCGATGAACCTTCCGGTCCACCTCGCGCACTACGGAGGCGCGTCCGACACCACCACGCGCCTGCCCCACGATTCGGTCTTCGGACACACGTGGGACATGCCGGGGGAAGCGATTCCCCAACTGGTCGCGAACAACTGCACGACCCTGCTCAACATCGCGCAAGCGATGAAACGGAGCGGCATCTTCGACGACCAAGAGGTATCGAAGATGATCCTGATTTCGGCCATTACGTCGCTGCGCACGAAGCTTTGCCATGCGATCGACGCCTCGCAGAAGGGCGCGGGACATTCCCTCATCCGCAGCATGGCGCTCGATCTCACGCCGGAGCGCATCTACGTGACGGAAGTGATGCCCGGCATCACTGACACGGGTTTTTACGACAATCCGACGACGCTGGAGTTCCTCCTGTCGTCCTCGGCGGCCATGGGGTACTCCTACACCCCGGAAACCGTTCCCGTGTTCGGTTCGGAGGTCATCGGCGACGCGGTGGCGTACGTGCTGAACGCGCGTGCGCACATTCGCGAAATGAGCCTGATGCCTTTCGGCCAGTATCCCCAGCTCGGAGCTTGAAAACCCCACGGGCGCGGCACGTCGCCGCGTCGATCACACCACGTTCGAAAAGGAAGAAAGACATGCGTTGCATCCTCGTGACCGGCACCCTCGGGTCCGGCAAAACCACCCTCATCACCGCCATCCTCTCGGAGAACGCGAAGGCGGGCTTACCCAAGCCCGTCCTGATCGTGAACGACGTGGGACGGTTCAACGTCGACCGCTCCCGATTGGCGGGTACGGGCGCGACCGAAGACATCCTCGACATGACGTCGGGATGCCTCGATTGCGCGGACCGCGAGGCCTTCGTGCGCGCGGTACGCGAGACGGTCGCGCGCGGACATGACCTGCTCGTCGAGCCCACGGGCGCGGCGAACGGGGACAACCTGAAAGAGGTGTTCGACGAATGCGGCCTCAAACCGCTCGTCGTCACGCTCCTCTCGGCCGCGCATTTCCGGCGCAACCGCGCGTACGATCCGAAGGCGATGGAAAGCCAAACGCGCCACGCGGCCCTCATCGGGCTCACGTGGTGCGCGGAGGCCAACGTCGCCGACCTCGGCGATCCCGGCGCGGAAGAAGTCCTGCGGTACGTCGGCCATCACGCGCCTTCCGCACGGGTGTTTCTCGTGCCGAAGGACGGCGTGCCGGACGAATTGCTGCGGACCATCCTCCATAGCTCTGCGGACGCCACGACCCCGCACGTCTGTTCGCACGGTTGCAGCCATCACCATCACCACGGGCACGTGCACGGTCACCATGACCATCTGCATGCGCACGTAAGGACGGTGGGACTGCGACCGGGCATCCGGACGGAGGACTTGCGATCGCTCTGCGATGCGCTCCAGGACTCGCACGGTCTCGCGCGGGCGAAGGGCGCGTTCATCGAAGACTCGGCCCTCCGCCGCTTCGATTTCGTCCACGGCGACTTCAACGTCGCCGCGTCGGACGAGGCAGAGTGCTCCGCGAACTTCATTTCCACGCAAGCGATCCCGGAATATCTATTCACGGAGATCGCGGGCGCGGGACTGGCGGACGCGAAGCCGAGCGTGGCGGACGCGATCGAGGCGATCGAGTACGGACTCTCGAACGCGTGGGGACCGACGATGGAGAACGGCGACGTCCGCGAGGACAACGCCTTCCTCTACCGCGCGTACCACCGCAGCATCGAGTACGGCGTACCCGCCGAACTGCGGGAACGCGCGATCCTCGCCTACGCGGACTGGTACCTGCTCGTCGCGGAGGCGCTGCGCGGGCGCGATTGGCACGGCCATCCGAAGTTGCCCCAGTGGCAGCGACGGATCGGCGTCCATCTCTCGCTGCTTGCGGCGATGCATCCGGAGATCCTCGGAACCGAGCGGGTGCGACGGATCGCGGGACTGCGCACGGCGCACCTCGCGTTCGATGGACTCCTCGCCTTCCGGGCGGAGGACCTCAGCTTCAAGGCCGACCCGGTGGAAACGCCGGACGACCTGCGGCGCGTCGCCGAGTTCGGCATCGTGCACGAAGGCCTGACGACGGACACGATCGAACGCGCGTTCGCACATTGCGCCTCGCTCTCCGACGATCCCGAATGGACCGAAAAGTGGCATGGAGCCGCCGTCTCGTAGACGGAACGGGTATCGCCATCGGAAAACCCTTTTGCCTCTCAACGTCGGTTGGGAGGCTCTTTTTGTTTGTTATTGCAAATGATTTGCATTTGTTGGAGAATGGAGACAGATGGCGTAACCCCGGAACCGGACATCCGCCATCACTTCATCCCATCTCTATGTGCGAACAATGCAGGAAACGCGAAGCGGAACAGAAAGCGGCGCTCATCGCGTCCGCCCGAAAAAGCGATATACTCCCCTCGCCCACGGATGTCGCACGACACGACGATCATCGGGAGCCTGAAAGCCAAGGGTCATAGGATCACGAAGGCGCGCATCGCCATCGCAGACATATTGACGAAACACAACGCGCCAATCTCGGCCGCCGAGGTCCACGCACTGCTGAAGAAACAAGGCCTCACGACGAACGCCGTGACCGTGTACCGCGAACTCGCGTTCCTCGAAAGCGAGGGCCACCTGCATGGCGTGAAGTTCAACGACGGCACGAAGCGTTACTGCCTCGCTTCCGCCGGGCACCATCACCACCTCGTTTGCACCGGGTGCGACGCCGTGCAGGACATCGCGATGGACCACGACCTCGACGCGATCGAAAAGAAGATCGGCAAAGAAAAGTCGTTCACCGTGCAGAGCCACGCGTTGGAGTTCTATGAACTGTGCAAGAAGTGTGGCTGAATGAACTTCCCAGGCTGCGAACCGCCTGGACCACGTCGAGCAATTTCTTTCAACAATACACTCACCCCACCTTCTTCACGAACTCGCAGCGCAGCACGATGGCCATGCCGTCCAATTTGCAATCGATCTCTTCCGGGTTCTGCGTCAGCCTGATTTTCGATGCCTTCGTGCCCACCTTGAGCACGGTCGACGATCCGCGGAGCTTCAAGTCCTTGATGAGCACCACCGCATCACCATCCTGCAGCACGGTGCCGTTGCTGTCTTTCACCACGACCTTTTCTGCCACGACGGGTTTGCCGTGATGTCCATCCACGCAGTCGCACTCTTCCATGATTTCCCACTGCGCCGAACAGCCGTCGGTTTCGCAGGCGGCGACTTCAGACAAGGATCCGCCGCAACTGCCTTTGCATATGTAATGCGTCATGTGACGCATCCTACACTGGAAATGACCATCAAGCCGATCCATTCTTTGCGGAAGACCCACGACGAACCATGAACTGTAATCTGCCTACAAAATCCATGTACACTGCCGACAATCCCCCTTCTCGTCCTATGTCGCCCCGCGCATCCCAGCTCACCGTCGGAATCATCTGCATCGCGAGCATCGTCCTCGTCGGATTGCTGGCAAAGAACCA
>DALYDP010000017.1:6075-10890 GCA_031973095.1 Candidatus Peribacteraceae bacterium
TCGGAATCATCTGCATCGCGAGCATCGTCCTCGTCGGATTGCTGGCAAAGAACCACGTCGGGTTCATAACAGACCATGACTCGATCGACGAAAACACGTCATCACCGCCGTCATCTTCGGCCGAATCTTCCACATCCGCCACGACGGACGAGGGAGGTCATGCATACTTCGACGCCGACTTGAAAAACGTACATCGCGACGGAAACGCATGGACAATCGATGTCGACTACGACGACGGCGAAACGATCGAAAGCCCGATCGACGTCACCGAGAAGCCGCTCGCGCTCGGCCACACTGCCCGCGTCTACCGGCTCAACCTTGGCTCCGGACTGGTCTACGCGATCGAGTTAACGCACGACGGCGTCCGCACGTTCGTCGCAAACGACGTATGGCGCTTCGCCTTCTCCGACGACGGACGATGGCTGGCGATGACCGATAATTCCTCCACGGTGACGATCGTCGACGTGACGAATCCCGTTCCCGCGATTCTAGCGTCAAAACATTGCGGACATTCGCTGCGATGGAGCGAAGGAATGCTTCTGACGGCCTCCCCCGTTTCCTCAACGGCGAATGCGACGATCTGCGCATGGAATGCCGACGGCTCGCCCGTGGGCTCTCTCAACGTCGAGAATGTCGGCGCGGGCGGAGATGAAAACCTGCTCATGAACGCCCACGGCATCGTGCCAGGCATGCCCGGCGTCCTGTACGCCATGACGCTGAGCAAGCAGCAGGACCCCGCGATGCGCGACGTCATCAACGTGGGCACATGCGACATGATCGTCACGGACCTGCGCGATCCGTCACGACGCGCGACGCTCACCTTCGACCCCATCGTGCTCGGCGGCGACCCCGTCGAAAGCGGGAACAGCCACTACTGGTGCGCGGGCAACAGCGAGCTGGCATTCGACCTGGACTTCGGCAGTTTCACCTTCGAACAACCGACGTTCTCCTTCCGCGTCCGCACCTTCGGCCGCGACGACGCGACGGGCGAATTCACGCGCATGCTCCGTTACAGCGATTGGCACGACGTGCGATGAGCGCGACGGAGAAGATATCGATTAGCCGACGACGCCCGTCGTATCGCTTGCGAATAGCGAAAAGAAACGAACATCTTGATGCACATTGAACTGTTCGCCGACGAAACACGCTTGGCGATCATTCTTCTCCTGGAACAGCAGGAACGAACCGTGAACGGCATCATCCCCCTGCTGAACAAACTCCTCATGCCGACGGAAGAATTCTCGCAACCAGCCGTGTCCCATCAAAAGAAATTATTGCTCACGCAAGGATTCATAGAGGACGAATTCGTCGGAAGAGAGCGACCGTTCAACATCACACAGGTGTGCGCGACATCGTTACGCGATTTCCGATCGCTCCTTGAAAGCGTTGATGGCTCCGCGGAACATACCCTCTCCTTCGAACGCGGGACCGTTACGCTCGGCACGCTTGAAACCGCCGCCTCCCGCGCCTCCATCCTCGCGCAACCGCTCCGCATGTCCATCCTGAAGGAGCTAACGAGCGGGCGACAATCCGTTTCCCCTCTCTGCGCGCACTTCAACATGACACAACCGGCGATGTCCCATCACTTGGCAGCGTTACTGGGATCGAAATTCGTCGATTCATGCAGGGAAGGAAAGAAGAATTTCTACTCCCTCACCGAGTTCGGACGTGCCGCCATCCGGTTGTACGAACAACTGCTGGCGCCGGATGACACGCATGACGCACGGGCCACCTAACGGATGGCGTCATCCGAAAAATCGTAAAAAACGCGTCCAGCACCAATTGCATTAAGGGGCATACCTGCACGAAGCACGTACACCCCGGTCATGCGCGAATACTATCGCCATCCATCATTTACCCCACCAAAAGTACCAAGGATTGGAGAAGGAAGATGCTGATTTCGATTTCACCGACGAGACGAACGAAGATGACGAAGAGCTAACGGACGAAACGGAGGATGACGACGTAGAAACGGAAGACGACGTGGAAGACGAAGACGTCGTCGCACCGCCGGAACCGCCGTCGCATGCGACCGTGACGGAAGCCGCGTTATTCGAAACGTTCGTCTCGAAAATCTGCGTGAACGTCGGGGTGGGTCGGCTCATGTCGGTCGTGATCGCCGCGGCGACGGTGCCGGCGACGCACGCAGTCTGCGACGCGCGCAACACGATGCTGTAGGAAACGGTTGCGCCGGGCTCGAGCATGACGGACGGATTCACGCACGTGCGCTGATTGCCCGCGTCGATCTTATTCATGCGAAGGCACATTCCGCCTTGCTCCAAGCCCGTAGCGGAGACGATATCGTACCCGGACGCCGGGAGCGTCACCTGCACGGCTGGCACCACGGAGCGGACGGTGCCGACGTTCGAGACCGTCACCACGTATTCCCCCGTCGCGCCGGGCGCGACGGAAGAAGGGCCGGACACCGCGACGGACATATCGCCGGTGATCGAAGCACAATCGATGCGCGTCGACGCGGCGGGCGCGACGTTGTCGGCAGGCGAAAGATCCTGCCGGGCGATGTCATTCGGACGAACGGGATACGAACCGACAAGTCCCTTCGTGATCGTGGCTGCCGCGAGCGTCACGGACGCATCGCACTGGATGGACCGCTGCGGCACGACGTAGCGTACGACGAAGCCGATGGACCCGCCCGTATCGAGGCCGGACGAGAGCAAGCAGCGAATCACTCCCCCGACGGGGGCGCAACGGACGCTGTTCGCGAGCGCGAGGTCATCGGGAATGACGCCGTAAAAAGAAATGGGCGCGGGGACCATGACCCTGCGCGCCGCATCATACGATGCGGATACGTATGGCTCGACGATATTCGCCTGCGCGACGCGTCCGCCGCGGTTTTCAACGACGTACCGCACGTCGAGGAATCCGTCCCACGGGGCGGTTGCCGGAACCGTGCGGATCACGGACAAATCGGGCAATGCTTCGGACGATTGACCGGTCACGATGCCTCCGACGGCTGCGCCGTGAAGGACGGCGTCATCGGTATTGCGTGAAAAAGTGACGACGAGGCCGAGCACGGCACCGAGAGTCACGAATGAATACGAGAGCAGCCGGCAACGGCTTATATGCGTCATAGATATTGGGGAATGTATTTAATATATATATTATATAATAATTTATGAATATATGCAAATCATAGTGAAGCCCTTCTGAAGGCTCAAATGCATACACTCCCCTTACAACGCCACGCCCACCGCCGATTTGAAGAGCACGCCGACCCCGTACGCGACGAGGGCGCCGAGCGCACCGACGAACACGATTTCGAGCGGACCGCGGTACATCTTCTCTTTCGTCACGTAGCTGCGAGCCGCCCCAAGCAGGACGAGGGCCACCGCGGTACCCGCGATCGCGACCGTGAACCGAGATTCTTGGGGCACGCCGAGGAAATACGGGAAAAGCGGGATGGCACCGAAAACGCTGAACGAGACAAACGTCATGACTCCGTCCAACAAAGGACTGGAATCCTCGCCGCCGGTGTAGCCATGCTCCGCGACCATCATCACGTCGAGCCAGCGCTTCCTGTCCGACGTCACCACCTGCACCGCGCGCTCCAAATCGCCGCCCTCGAACCCGAGACCAGCGAAATATTCGCGCACCTCGGCGCGCTCCATCTCCGGCATGATGTCGATTTCCTTATCCTCCTCCGAGCGGATCCTCTTCCACTGCGCCTGATCGGACTTCTCGGAAAGGTACGCGCCCGTCGCCATCGAAAGCCCGTCGGCCAGCAGGTTGGCGAGCCCGAGGACGATAACGATGGAATGCGGCAAATCGGCGCCCATCGTGCCCGCAACCACGGCGAACGTCGTCACGATGCCGTCGTTTCCCCCGTACACGATCTCGCGGATGTACGCCCCCAATCGATGGCCATGCTGCTCCTCGGATTGATGTCGTTTGACGGCGGCGGAATCGGGCAACATGATCAGCGGGGGAAGAATGTCGCGCGAATGATACAGGAACGGTCGCGGATGGCCATCTGCAACTCCGCTCGATGCCTCCCGGGGTGCTCAGGGGCGCTGGGCCCTGCCCGTCATGCGGTACGGCTGCATGCGGTACGTCACGACGGGTTCGTCATGCCGGACGTTCAAACGATCGACTATCGGCGAAATCGCCGGCTCCTCCCGGGCGAGCACGGACGCCCCGTGCTGCTCCGCGAACAGCATTCTCACGCGCTGCACGTTCTCCGCGCCGGTAACCGGCTCGAACAACCCCCAACACATCACGCTCTCCCATTCGCGCTCCCCTTTCACGTTCTCGACCTGCACGCACATCTTGGGATTTTTCCGCAACAATTCCACCTTTTTACCTTCATGCGTGAATCCATACAAAAACCCACCGTCATAGACGTACGTGATGGGCACGACGTGCGGTTCATCGCCATCGCAGCACCCCAAGTGGGCGTAACGGTTTGCGGCGACGATCTTTTCGCATTCGACTTGAGAGAGGTCGACGATCATGGAGGAAGCATACTCCGCTCATGCTCCGCTAACTACGCATTCTCTTTGCCTGAACCGTCCAAATCGCACGGGCCATGCACGCACCTGCAACGCTCCATCCGTGCGCGCCACCCTCCACGCCCCCGCAATCCCTTCCGCTTCCACAACTCTCCGTCCGATCGTCACCAGCGCTCGACCGAGATCTCCAACCTCCGCCCGCTCTTGCGACTTCCAAATTCAACGAACGCACTTTGCTCCTCCACGGAACCTGATACCGGCGCGTCGTCGCCGAAGACAGTATCATCCGGAACATCTACGATTCTTCTTTGACGATCGCACGATACGTCATGCCGGTCAGCGCGTT
>DALYDP010000017.1:10990-17488 GCA_031973095.1 Candidatus Peribacteraceae bacterium
ACATCTACGATTCTTCTTTGACGATCGCACGATACGTCATGCCGGTCAGCGCGTTGTTCCTCCTGACGTATCGGCATATCGAATCTGGCTCGCACGAAAAAACTCCGTAAGCTACTGCAGCGGTGCGCCCGAATCGATACACTGGAAAGGTGATGATGCAGCGTTGGATTGCACCATCGGCCTGGGCACTGGGAGCGCTCGCCATCTTCTGGACCACGACGTTCAACATCATGGACCGCGATTTCTGGTGGCACATCACCGCCGGAAAAGTGTTGTTGGATTCGGGTTGGATTTCGATTGACCCATTCGCGTACACGCGCGCTGGTTTGCCATACCTGGCGACCCACGAATGGCTGGCGCAGATCGTCCTCTACCTGATCCATGACGCATTCGGATCCACCGGCATCATCCTTTTTAGGGGAATCGTCGCATGCGCGGCGGTCGGACTGCTTTTGCCTCTTGCCCGAAGGGCATCGATTCTCGCGCTGCTTCCGGCCACGTGGGCGATCGTGATAACGAAAGGAAGTTTCCTGGAGCGGCCGCAGCTCTTCACGTTCGTCTTCTTCTCGTTATTTCTCCTCCTATCGTTTCGATTCCTCGATACGCATCGTCTGCGGACGAAAATCCACCTCTGCATAGCGCTCGTTGTTGCCGAGCTGCTCTGGGTCAACATGCACGGGGCGGCGGCACTGCTGGGATGCGCGATCGTCACGTTCGCATTCCTGCAAGAAACGTGGAACTGGCGGAAGGATCGCACGAATGAACAACGCACCACCGTCGCGCTCCTCTTTGGAACCCTCGTGACCATGGCGGTCGTGCTCGTGTTGCCCCCGAACGGATGGAGCACCATCGGATACCTCAACAGCCTCCTGCACGATCAGACGATCGTCTACATCGCCGAATGGCGCGCCAGGGATTTCTCCTTGTACATCACGGAACTCTGGCCGTTCTGGATCCTCGCGCTGTCTTCGCTATGGTTCGCGGACCGGCACCGCATCTTCAGCGCGTTCGTGCTACTCATGACCGCGTACGCATCGAGACAAGCATTTCGCCATGAAATCCTCTTCGTCCTCGCGTCACTGTCGCTGTGTTTCTACCACACGGGCACAAGCGAACGGGCGAAGCGACTCCGGGAACGGATCGTCGAACGAAAGAAATCCTCAGCGGCCGTCGCCCTGATCGCGATCCTGCTCCTCGCCCGCGTCGCCTACGTGCGATCCATGGACTTCGAAAGGCAGGACGGATTGCACGGCTTCGGGGAATTCGACCTCGCGCGCGGGGCGTATGATTTCCTCGAACGGGAAAACATCACGGGAAACATGTTCAACACCTACGGCATCGGGGGCTACCTGATCCACCGGGGATATCCCGAACGAAAGGTCTTCATCGACGGAAGAAACGTGGATTACGGCATGGATTTCATGACACGGACCTACGCCGCAGGCGTCAACCGCGACGAATGGGACCGCTTGGTCGAACGCTACGCGATCGACTATGCGATCATCGATTACGATGCCATCCGCGAACAAGACCGTCTGCCCTACGGCGCCATACTCGATGAACATCCCGACTGGTCGCTCGTGTACCTCGACGATTGGGTCGCCGTCTACCTTCGACGAACGCCAGAGCACGAACCCATGATCGATCGATTGGGTTACGACCATCTCACGGCGACAATCCTGCAATTCAACGACGGCTTCCGGGGCGTTCCGGCCGCCACCCTCCCCCTGCTCGAACCGGAATTGCAGCGCGCGCGTCGGGAGAGTCCAGAAAGCATCAAGGCAACCCTCGCGCTGGCTACGCTCGCCCTACGTACCCAACGGAACGCCGACGCAAAATCGCTGGCGCAAGAGGCGATCAAACTGCGACCGCATTCCCCCGAGGCATACGCGATCCTGGGAGCGGCATATGTCAAAGAGGAACAATGGGAGTGGGCGGCGGACGCGTACGAAACGCTCTTGTCGAACGTCGGCAACACGTATCCGGACATCAACTACGGATTCATCGCCGACGTCTTTGCGAAAGCGAATCGCCCATGGAAGGCGCGCTACTATCGCCTCTTCGCGCCAAAAGACCCTGCCCCTGCGGAATCCGAGCATCTCCGGGAGCCGCAATCCACCGAAACGGGCACGGGCACCCCCTCCGAAACGGCACCTGCGATGGCGAATCCCGCGGCGGATGCCGTGGAATTCAACGACCGCGGCGTGGAAGCGGCGGAAGCAGGGCGACTCGACGATGCGGAAACATCGTTGCGGACGGCGGTCATGCTCAACCCATCGTACGCGGAAGCATGGAACAACTTGTGCGCGTTGCACATAAGCCAAAAATTACTTTCGGACGCTATCGACGCATGTTCCCGCGCGATCACGATCGATGAGGCATTCGCGGACGCGCACTACAACCTCGCGCTGGCGCAGTATCACGACGGCTCACCGGACCTCGCGAAAGCGCACGCTTTGCGGGCGAAGGAACTCGGACGCGTCGACGAAAGCGATGCCCTACTCCTCCTCATCGGGAAGATGTAATTGCTTTCCCGGGAACATACCGCGAGAATGGGTACATTGCCTACGTGCTGCATGCGCATTCCGCTCGTCACTGCACTTTTCGCATCGACACTGCTGAGCGGCTGTCTTTCGTTGCACTCCTCCGAGTACGCTGAATCGGCGAAAATGCCGTTGCTTTCGAAAAGAATTTTCCACCCAGACCCGAACGACACCATCGTCAATCTCATGCCCCTTCGCACGAGGATGCGGGCCTACGCGAAAACGATACCGGAACCATTCGGCCTCTATTTCGAATACCTTCCGTCCGGAGCATCGATCGGTATCAATGAACAAGCGTCGTTCATCGAAGCAAGTCTCCTGAAAGTCCCGATCGTCATGAAAGCATATCAACTGAAGAACGACGGACTTCTTTCCTTTGATGATGTTGTGGGCATGGAAGAAGCCGACATCGACCGTGATTTCGGCACGTTTTGGCAACAAGGAGTCGGCACGAATGCGTCGATACGCTCATTAATCGACCGCACGCTGCAGCAATCGGACAACACCGCCCTGCAAATGCTCGGACGCACCATGAGGCGCATCCGCCCCGGATTCGCCGACGAAATTTTCGACCAGCTGGACATTCCCAAGGAAGTAGGCGACCACGGCGTCATGGTCTCGGCGAAAAACTACACCTCTATCCTGCGAAGCCTCTACCTTGCCGCATCGTTGCCCAAGCACGACGCCCAGGAAATCCTGAAACTCCTGACGGAAACGGACTTCAACGACATGCTTCCCGCAGGCGTTCCCGACGACGTTCCCGTGGCGCACAAAGTCGGCGTGTACGGCAAGGAACCGTTCACGACGTTCGGCGATTGCGGCATCGTGTATATCCCCCGCAGGCCGTATGCCCTGTGCATGTTCGTCCATGCGTCGGAAGACCGCGCAAGGACGTACATGCGGGAATTCTCGCGCATGACGTACGAATACATCTCCACCGCCAACACGCACACGTACGAAAAGCAGTAGCACCCCACGGAGCGCCTTGTGCAAAGTGAATGTGGTATTGAATGCTCTATGCAATAGGGCGCATTTTTGTACTATTCATGTATTCAACCATTAGCATCAACGCAGGCTCATGCGAAGAAGCGACTCCCTGTCATTGCATGGATATCGATCTTCGCCCTTGCGTTCAATGCGCCCATCGCGCACGCGATCGAAAGCATCCAATATGCGACCGACGCACTTGGTCAAACGGATGCAATGCTGGGTACACCATCCCCTATTTACATCAAAGGAACCATTCATGATGCCCCGCACAAACTCGGCTTCAACGCGCCCGCCGTCGGCCTGGCACTGGACCCCACCGACCATCGACTTTTCCTCTCCGACACGAGCAATAACCGCGTGCTCGTGTATAACCTCGACGCGAACGACGCGTTGATCGACCGCATTCCCGACAACATCCTCGGCAAAACAAACTTCTGGCTGAACACTGCTTCGGCGACGCAATCGAGCTTGCATTCCCCGCAAGGATTGGCGTTCGACGACGCGAACAACCGCCTGTTTGTGGCGCAAGCATTCACGACAACGGTTTCACGCGTGACCGTCTACGACGTGACGAGCATCACCGACGGCGAAGATGCGGTGAGCGTTCTCGGGCAATCCACCTTCACTGCCATCGCGCCCGCGACGACGCAGGAAGGATTGAACTTCCCGACGGACCTCGCGTATGACAGCGTTAACGAACGTCTGTTCGTGGTACAGGGAACTGCAAACCGCGTTTCTGTTTTCAATCTTGCGGATGGATTGAACGACGGTGAGGCGGCGGCGAACGTACTCGGCCAAGCATCATTCACGACGGCGACCGCGGCAACCACCCAAGCGGGCATGAACGTGCCGTTCGGCCTCGCCTACGACAGCGCCAACCAGCGACTGTTCGTCTCAGAAGGAACAAGCAACCGCGTAACCGCATTCGACGTCGCGTCAATCACCAACGGCGAAAATGCGACGGGCGTTCTTGGACAGGCGAACTTCACCGCCATCACCGCCGCCACGACCCAAGCAGGCATGAACGTCCCGCGCGGACTGACATACGATAGCGCCAACCAAAGGCTCTACGTGGCCCAATCGAACGGAAACCGCGTGACGACGTACGACGTGGCGACAATAACGAACGGCGAAAACGCCGTGAACGTGCTCGGGCAAGCGACCTTCACGGCGACGACCGCGGCGAACACGCAAGCGGGCATGAGCGCCCCGAGCGGCGTTCTGCTTGTGTCCGCGCAGAACCGCTTGTACGTCGGGCAAACGGGCAACCACCGCGTCACCGCATATGACGTCGCGACGATC
This sequence comes from Candidatus Peribacteraceae bacterium, assembly GCA_031973095.1. Classification (GTDB taxonomy): domain Bacteria; phylum Patescibacteriota; class Gracilibacteria; order Peribacterales; family Peribacteraceae; genus DALYDP01. The sequence goes on from DALYDP010000017.1 coordinate 15,826, forward strand.
ACCGACGGCGAGAACGCCGTTGATGCATTGGGGCAGTACGATGACGACCTCTCGACGCCGGGACCGATCTACACCAAAGCGACCGCGAACAACGGTCCGTTCAAACTGGGATTGAATGCACCGAACGGCGTCGCCTACGACGCAACGAACAAACGATTGTTCGTTGCGGATACGACGAACAACCGCGTGCTTGTCTACAACTTTACCGGAGACGACGCGCCGGCAGATCGCATTCCGGATTACGTCCTCGGACAGGCGAACTTCTACTCGAATGCCGTCGCAACAACCCAAACCGGCCTGAGTGCACCGACAGGCATCGACTATGATTCGGCGGGAAACCGATTGTTTGTTGCCGACCTGACCAACAGCCGAATCGTCGTGTACGACGTCGCAGCGATCACGAACGGCGAAGGCGCCGTGAACGTACTCGGTCAAGTTAACTTTACAACCGCGACGGCGGCGACGACGCAACTCGGCCTCTCGAGCCCGAGACAAATCGATTTCGACCCCGCATCGAACCAACTGTTCGTGGCGGATACCGGCAATAACCGCGTGATGGTCTTCGACGTAACCACGATCGTGGACGGCGAGAACGCGACCGTCAACCTTGGGCAAGACGATGGACTCGTGGGTTCGCCTTCGCCCATATTCATCAAAGGCACGGCGCAAAATGCGGCACATAAACTTGGATTCAACGGCATTAACACGGGTGTTGCGATGGATCCGACCGGCCATAAATTATTTCTATCGGACACGACCAATAACCGTGTGCTCGTCTACGACCTGGACGTGGACAACACGCTCACGGACCGTGTGCCGGACAGCGTTCTTGGACAAACGAACTTCTACAGGGCTGCCGCGGCAACCACGCAAGCGGGTATGAACGTGCCGTACGGACTCGCCTTCGACGATGCGAACGACCGCTTGTTCGTCGCACAGGGAACGGGTAACCGCGTGGCGGTCTTCGACGTGGCATCCATCACGAACGGGGAAGACGCGGTGAACGTGCTGGGGCAAGCCACCTTCACGGCGACGACCGCGGCGACCACGCAAGTAGGAATGAACCTGCCGATCGATGTCACGTACGACAGTGCGAACCAACGTCTGTTCGTCGCCGAAAATACGTCGCACCGAGTAAAAGTCTATAGTTTTGCCTCATCGCCCGCGCCGGGCATGAACGCCGATAACGCCGTCGGACAAACGGACAGCAGCCTCTCCGCCCCACTCCCGATCTATACGAAAACAACTGCGCATAACGGCCCGAACCCACTCGGTCTTAGCACTCCGACGATCGGCATGGCATTGGACAGCGTGGGAAACAGATTGTTTTTGTCGGACACGACGAACAATCGCATCCTCGTCTACAACCTCAATACGGACGATTCACTCATTGATCGCATTCCGGACAATGTCCTCGGTCAAACGAACTTCCACCTCAATGCAGCAGGTGCCACGCAAGTGGGCCTCGAAACGCCCAACGGCCTCGCACTGAGCGGATCAACGACGCTCTTTGTCGCCGAAGGCGCCGGTAGCCGCGTGAAAGTGTACGACGTGACATCCATTACGAACGGCGAAGACGCGATCAGCGTCCTCGGACAAACGCTTTTCACGGGAACGACTGCCGCCACTTCGCAAGGAGGCATGAGTGCGCCGATCGACGTTG
>DALYDP010000018.1:0-15203 GCA_031973095.1 Candidatus Peribacteraceae bacterium
TGCTGTGGTTCGACGCAGAAGAAACCGTCGTGCTGTGGTCCGCGGGCGCCATTCTGATTTTCAGCATGATGGCCCTGGTGATCGTGGAGAACGTGGGGGGGTTCCAGGATTTCCGCTATGTGCCGGGCATCGTTGTTCCCGTGACGTGGTACGTGCTCGACGGCATCCGCGTGTTGCCGCGCCCGCTGCACATCGCGTGGACCGCGTTCTTTTGTTCGTTTATCGCCCTTTCGTTGCCGTTTTATTATGCCCTGCTCTTTCCCTGACATGGAAAGCGGATCCACGTCCATCGAGCTCAGCGTCGTGATGCCTTGCCTTAACGAGGCCGAGACGGTCGAATCGTGCGTCCGTAAGGCATTGGGGTTTTTCGCGCGTGCCGGCGTCTCAGGCGAAGTCTTGGTCGGCGACAATGGAAGCACGGACGGCTCGCAACGATTGGCGATCGCCGCCGGCGCTTCGGTGATCGAGGTCCCAAAGAGGGGGTACGGCAGCGCGATCATGGGCGCCGTCGATGCGGCGCGCGGTACGTACGTGATCATGGGCGACGCGGACGACAGTTACGATTTTTCATCGCTCGACGCGATGATCGCGGAACTGCGCAACGGCAACGACCTCGTGATGGGCAACCGCTTCAAAGGCGGGATTATGCCGGGCGCCATGCCGTGGCTGCACCGCTACCTGGGTAACCCCGTTCTGTCGTTCGTCGGCCGCTTGTTTTTCGGCGGCACGAAGCTCGATTTCCATTGCGGATTGCGCGGGTTCCGCCGCGAGGCATTCTTCCGGTGGAAGCTCCACACGCCCGGCATGGAGTTCGCGAGCGAAATGGTGGTGAAGGCGTTGCTCGCGGGCGCGCGTATCGCCGAAGTGCCCGTGGTGCTGCACCCCGACGGGCGGTCCCGCCGTCCGCATTTGCGTACCTGGCGTGACGGATGGCGGCACCTACGGTTCTTGTTGCTCCTGAGTCCTCGTTGGTTGTTCCTGTATCCCGGCACATTGTTGTTCTTCATCGGCCTGCTCGCGGGTGCCCTCATCGTTCCGGGTCAGTGGTGGATCTTCGATGTCCACACGTTGCTGTATTGCTCCACCGCGGTCATCGTCGGGTTTAACCTCATGCTCTTCGGAGCGCTGGCGCAGATCTTCGGCAACCGCATGGAGCTGCTTCCGTCGAGTGGCCTGCTGAGGGTTCTTCATCGCCATTTCACGTTGGAAATCGGCGTCTTCGTCGGGCTTGTGCTTTTCGCGTGCGGCATCGCCGGATCGCTCCATGCGGTGTCGCTCTGGCGTGGCGAGGGCTTCGGTGACATCGAGCCGACCACCGTGCTGCGTATCGTCATTCCGGCGACGACGGCGATTATGCTTGGACTACAAACAACTTTTGCAAGTTTTCTTGTAAGCTTCTCTTTTCTCGAAAGAAAGGAATGATGTCAAAATAGATTTGCGAGCCATGCATACCAACAAGAAGTAGCACTTGCAGCCAGGCTATGGCTATCGGTAAACGGGGAAAGGTTTCAAATAGCCAGGCGTCGACCGGCGTGTAATGTAGTATGCCAAGCAGGTTAAGCGTAAAGAGTGTAGAAACCAACCAATAAACTGTTTTATGAGTCTTGGATAGAAGGAGGAAGCTTATTCCGAACGCACAAAAAGGAAACAGGAATCGTTCATGCACTTCCGTATTCCATACGAAAAAACTCCATGCGAGCATCGCAGCTGCCGTTGAATTGGCCATGAAACGGTTCACGGCGGTTTTAGTTTCAGCTATGCGGCACAGATAGGCCGTCACAATGAGTGCGATTGATATCGCGAAGAGTGTCATTCCTATATGTCTTGCCGAAAAAAAGAAAAAGATTGGATCCGTTCCGCCCATGCTCGTGCTGTCTTCGCCAAAAAAGATCCACCATATGTTGTAACCGTATCGGGAAATCAAATTTTGTTGACCGATCGCAGTGGTATACACATTCCGGATGACTGATATTGCCGGCGTAAATGCAAACGGGATTAATACCCAGAAAGTGGCGCAGATCGCCCCGATCACCATCGCTATTTTAGACCTGGCAGGAGCTGTCAGGAACACAACTGCTGTAAGCGGTAGAATAATTATAGACTGCACTTTAGATAGGAGAGCGAGGGCGACTGAGGCACCTCCGAGCGCATGTTTTTTCGAGCTTGCGGCGATGATAAAGAGGACCATGAACATGGTGTAAATGCTGTCGATCTGCCCCCAGACAGCCGATGTGTAGAGTATTCCAGGGTTGAATAAGTACGCCGCCGATACGATGAGACCTTGCCTCTTTTTATGAACGGATGTGAAAAATGCATATAGCGCCGTTCCTCCAAGGATGTCGGCGGCACTTGCAACATTTTTGATCATGAATCCGAGACTCGAAGCTGTATGAGATTCTAGGTCGACTCCGCATACATAGTGCAGGGCATATGCAAGTGAGTTGAGGATGATCATCGATGCAGGTGGATAGTTCGGCCAGCCGCCATCGTTTTGATTCACGAGGTAAAAATTTGCGAATCCATCGCTTACTGAATTTTGCATCCATTGCACAAAGACATTGATGTCGTATTCATTTCCTAAGCTTCTAGACAAGAGTCCGCGAATGATCATCGCCAAAATGACTAGGCAAATAAAAAAACCGTTGGAACGAATAGTGCTAAAAAGTTTTGGATGAAAGTGAGTGCCGCTCATTCCTAAAGTGTAATACATAGCCTTCCGTGGTTGCATCACCTGCGCATGGCCAAGGTGCAGTAGTGAAATTTTTGCCTATGTATTCCCATGTCGGATTTGTAAGATCGTTTAATTCGCTGTTTCCTGCATCGATAATGAGGTTTGCACGGCTTAATTGTTCTTTGAATTTGGCACGGAAGTACGAATGGTTGTGATCAAGCCACCCTGCATACTGAAAAAATAATGGACCGATCGGGGAATGCTTTGTGTAACCGGAAGGGTGCGGTCCATTGGGGCCCAAGAAAAGATACGTAGATTCATTGCAGGCATCGAGGATTTCATCAATTTTCGCCGCCGCTGCGACACCCTTCATTTGTAGCCATTTGTTATGACTAAACATTTCGTCGTAATTAGGTGAATATATTTTCGATGCGCCGACAAGAAGAAGAGCGCCGACTGCAAGAGCCATGACGATGGAGTCCCATTCGCCATGGCGTCGCTTCATCGCATTCGTTCCGACTATTCCGATCGCAAGGGCTCCGGGCAAAGAGAAAACGTAATGCTGGGGGTAAAATAGCGAACCACCCATGCTGATGGAAAGTGTGACGAAATACCCGCCTAGTGCTGTAGCAGCTACGAAGGTCGTGAGCTTGTTTATCTTTGGCATGAGTAAACACGCGCTGTACCCAAAGAGGGATGTGCATGTAAAAGCAAAATAGGAATTGTATAAAGCGTACTCGCGCAAAAGAGACGTCCATTTCGCAATGCTGATGCCTTTCAGGAGTACATTCCCGTCGGTGTTCACGCGCGCACCGAATATTTCGGGCAGATAAATCGAAATGTAGCCCCAGAGAGCTCCGGAAGCGGCTAGGGCCAAAAGGAAGAAAATGCCGCTTGCAAACAATGGCAGAAGGAGTGTTGATATGAGAGAGCGAAGTGACTGTCTGATAATGATGGCGGCGCCGATAATCGAAAGCACGAACGGCTCCTTGAAAAAAGCTGAGGCGGCTATGAGAAGCCCGCATAATATAATTTGAGGTATTCGCAATTTTTCTTTATTCGCGATGTAAGTCACATATGCGATGGCGAACGGAGCGCCAAATATTTCCACCGTGTACTCTCCGCTTCGTTCAGCGGCGAACACGGCGAGAAAAAATGAGAGAGCGGTTATCAATGCAATGTGTATGTTCAAACCCCTCATACCCGATTTTTTCTCAGATAGGATAAGGGCGGGTATGAGGCCAATGAAGAGAACACAACATGAGCTTGCGATTTGCCCAAGCATTCGACCCTCTGACAGTAGTAAGGACGCTGCTGAAACAAGAAAAATACCCGGTGGTTTCGTTTCGAAGAGATCCACGTACAGGGTTTTTCCGTTGAGGATGCCGCGTCCAACGGCCCAAAAAAGATGACTATCCCATCCGTCAGGCCCCCGGAATTCATAAAGTGACCGTTGCAGGAGTTTTTCCCCAGCTATGACGATTACCATGAAGAGCAATACGAGTGATGCGAGGCGCATGGCATTTCGCACATCGACTTTGGTAGCTGAGCGTTGCTGCATTCGCGGCATGCGCAAACTCTACGCGAGCATATTCGATAGCAGAAGAGGCTTACCTCAAGGGAAATTCAATGACAGCGTGAGAGTTGTCTTGAGGTGCCATGCTTTTGCTAATATCGGCAAATTGGCCGTTTGAATCCATGGTGGCATAGATTTCATCCTGATAACCCGAGGGTTCCCCATTTTTCCAGTCACTATACTTTATCTCTTTTCCTTCCATATCGATCCAAATGCCGTTTTTCTTAACGATTCCGAGAAAAGCGCGACGACCCCTAAGCATTTTTGCAACGGCATCTCGCGCCGCTTGGTCTTTCGGATAGAACAATTTGCCTCCCTTTTCCTTGGCGAGCGCAGCCGCTTCGAAAATATTTGTCGGAATCGGGAAAATCAAAATGAAGCTTTTGGTTTCAGGGGAATATTGTGCTTCTTTCGGCACGTTTTTCGGACGCGTCGGCTCCATGATTTTGACGTCGATCACGGGTTTCACCGTGTGCATACGCGTGTGCGCGGCCGGCTTTGCGGTCATGTCCATGAAGCGCACGTCAGAAAAGATGAAACCGGAGTTATACGCGCTGAGGCCGATTTGGCCCGGTTGCAGCATGAGGTCTTTGTGCGGGGTGAGGGAGTTGATATCGCCGTTCCAGGAGAGGATTTGCTGGCCGCCGAGAAAGGCCGTGATGCCGATGCCATTACCTTGCTTCTTCACACGCGCCTGCAGGACGTGCTTGCCTCCGGGAAGGACGATGCCCTTCGTCATCGATTCGTTCTTGCTCGCGTCCGCGCCGTTGATGTTCGTGATGCCCGTGACACCCCCGCGCTCCGGCCATCCGTTGATGACCACCGTCGCGCCTTTGCCGACCGGCAAAATGATCTGCACGCTGTTATCGCCTTCCGTGCGTTCGAGGTCGAATTCCATTTTCACGTCGTAGTCTTTTGTCGCGGGGAATTTCCACGGAAGCACGAGGCACGTGTTCTGCGCCGGCTTGACCGTGAGTTCGCCGCGCTCGTTCTTCGACCACTCGCCGGATACGGCGTGCTTTTTCGGGTCGATGTCCGCCATCACGCTCTTCCATTGCGGCGCGGCGTCCGGCGCGGCCATGACGTTCGGGGCCGGGGCGGTCTTCACGTGCGCGACGTCGTGTTCCTTGAGGAGTTTCGCGAGCTCGACGAGTTTCATCTTCACCGCTTCGACCGCGAAGTCGTCGAGTGCGTCCTCCGTGGCGGATGTTGCCGACAGCATGAGTTCGTGCGCGATGACGATCATCGACGCCTTGCGGCCGTTCATCGTCATGTTGGCCAATTTCAACCACTCGAGGCTGCATTTATAGCATTCGTTGCCCTTCGGATTCGTGCGCAACGCGCGGGTTTGTTTCGCGAGGGCATTGCCGGATTTGTCGAGGTCGTCGAGTGCGCCTTCGATATCGCCTTGCGCCAGGCGCAGGTCCGCGCGGCCCTGCAGGGCGCGCGCGTTGAAGGGGTCGGTTTCCAGGATTTTCGTGTATTCTTCCGCCTGTTTGGCGGTCTTGATAATGGCTTCCACCGAAGCCACCGCATCGAGGAATTCCTTATTGCGGACGTATTTCGTGCCTACGGTCTTTTTCGCTAGGTCGACCAGCGCCTGCGCCGCGATGGGGTCAAGGGTCGCGCCGTCGCGCGCAAGGTTCAGCATGCGGATGGAGGTCTGCCTCGCTACTTCCACGCTCGTCGGTTTGCGAAGGTTTGGATCTTGAGATTGCTTACGAAGGTCTCGCGCTTCGGTCAGCATCGCCTCGCGGGGGGTCATCGCCCCGAGCTGCACGAGGTCTTGGGCGAGTACGGGCAGCAATGGATCGCCGGTTTTATTTTCCGCGATGTCGAAGAGCGCGCGCGTGTGTGCCGTCAGGAATTCTTTCGAAAAGATTTCGCGCCGCTCGGCCAGCGTGCGCAAGAGTTCTCGTGCGGAAACGAGCGAGCCTTTCGATGCTTTTGCGTGCAACGTCACGGCGGCGTGCGATTCAAGCTCTGCGTTCGTGTAGTACTGCGCATTCGCGAGCACGGCGTCGAATGCCGTCGTATCGTCTTCCGCGGCGGCGGTGCCCTTCGCGCGTTCCATGGCGTGTTCCAGCACGGCCTTCACGCGGACGGAGGAGCCGATGACGCTTTTGCTGTTAAGTAACGCGAGGATGGTCGGAACGTCGGCACCAGGGAATGCCTCGGTTAATTTCTGCCTCGCTTGCGTCAGTTCGGCGGCGGAGACGTTCACTCGCGTGAAGCCCGCGTCGTTTCCGTTCGCCAAACCCGACAGATCCCTGCGTTCGGGGAGTTTCGATGCGGCGACCCTGGGCTCCGGAGGAGCTGGCTCGGGTGCTTGGGCCACTTGGATATCCTCCGTTGCGACCGTTGCGACGGTGTTTGCGACGAAGGACGTTTCTTCGGCGGGGGCGGGCTGGGCCGCCGCGTAGGACTCCTGGTAGGCGACGCCCACGAGTTCCGGCGTTTCGTCTACGGCCACATCTTCCTCCACTGCTTCTACTTTCTCTTCTTGGTCGATGATTTCTTCCCGTTCCGCGACAGGAGTCACGGGCGTTGGGGGTGCATCGTTTTTATCGGGATCCAATGCTGTTTTTGCCGCCGTCTGGGATGCATCCGACCCCTTCCCGGATGACGATGTCGCCCACAGTGCGCTGATGCCGGCGACGGTCAGAGCGGCACCTGCGGCGATCGCGTAGCCATATTTACGAAAAGCACTCTCCTGAGGCATGGCGCGATTAATGCTCGCGTCCGGCTTGATCACGAGGGGTACGTCAACAGACGGTACTGCGACAGGGACGACGGCGGCGATGTTTGAACGGGTTTCACTCTGCGCCCTACGCATGCGCAGCGTTTCGTCGTACGCGGCTCTTTTATCCGCGTTCAACAACGTTGCACGTCCGAGCGAGATATTGTTCAGGATGCGCGGAACGGCTTTCTCGAACTCTGGGCTGGTTTGGTAGTGTCGAACGTGTGCCATCTGACGATCGGCCGCACTGTCGATGACGGTCGGATCTGTTTCGCCATCTTCGATACCGAGAAGCTTGTAGTAGGTGAGGTTATCTTGCGACTTAATGCCTAAAATTTTATGTAGCGCACGCGCCATCAATTCTCCGGAGTCTTCCGGCTGGCGATCAAAGTTGCGCGTGTTCGCGGAGGTGATCGACATATGAATCAAGGAGGCCTAAAAAGTACGCTTTTTCTGACCTGAGGTCAATTAATATATACAAAATACCATTATATAATATCACTGTCAAATATACTTCGCATCAAGAAGAGGATTATTGGCATCGTGTCGTGCTTTCTGGGCATGGTACGATGGGGCGCATGCAGCTGAGCATCGTCCTTCCGTGTTACAACGAAGAAGCGAACGTACGCGCCACGCTTGAGGAAGTCCTCGCATGGGTGAAAAAGCAGGATTTTCCTGCGGAAATCGTGGCCGTCGACGACGGCTCATCCGACAGGACGCCCGTGATCCTCGGCGAGATGGATGCGGCGCATCCGGAAATTAGGGTGGTGAGACACCGCGAAAACGGCGGCTACGGCAAAGCCGTGCGTTCGGGCTGCGATGCCGCTGCGGGGAAGTGGATCGCGTTCATGGATAGCGACGGCCAGTTCCGCATCGCGGACCTCGGGTTGCTGTTGCCCCATCTCGAACGGTTCGCGTTCGTTACCGGCAGGCGCCGCAAGCGCATGGATCCACTGCCGCGCGTGGTGTACGGCAAGGTGCTCGCGTTCTTCAACCTCTTCGTGTTCGGCATGTGGATCCGCGACGTGAACTGCGGGCTCAAGGTGTTCCGTAACGACGTGTGGCAGACGATCCGCCCGGAGCACGGCATCGAGAAGCTCTTCAACGCCGAAATGTTCCTGCGTCTCAAGAAGGCCGGCATTCCGTGGAAGCAAGTCGCGGTGCCGCATCATCCGCGGTTGGCGGGCGCGCCCACGGGGGCGTCGGGCCGCGCGTTGAAGCGCATGATGGACGAAGTGAAGGCGCTGCGACGCGCCATGAAGCAGCGTTAAGGCTTCGTCGGCGTCGCCAGTACGTGCGGGGCTTCACACTCCACGCAGTGCATGTCCCATAGGTTGAAGATCGCGCGGGCGGTGACCTGGTCATCGGTCATCGGCGTGTAGTAGGTGAAGGGCCGGTAGGCCTGGAACCCGATGAACGACGCGACGGCCAGCGCAAGCAGTGCCACGGTCCGGTGGTCGTCTTTCACGGTCCACTTCCCGACGCGAGCGACCGACGCGGCAACGATGCCGACGAGGATCATCGAGAAGAACAGCGGCAGGAAGTAGTGGTACAGGTACATCACGCGGTCGATGCGGCTGATCGCGGCGAGGTATGAAACGTACAGAGTCAGGAATACCCCGAGCTCCAGGTGCAGGCGCGATTTCTGCGCTCCCGCGACGACGTACGGCGCCAGGAACAGCAGGGCGCCGACGAGCACCGCGAGGAACGACACGATCCACACCACGGGGTTCGCCACGAGATAGAGGTAGCGGTACGAATAGCCGTCCGGCGTTTCCCAGCGGTAGTTGATGGTGCGGGCGCCGATCGGCCACAGGAACCACGGGCTGCCGTTTTCATCTTCCTTTGCCAGATCCAAACCCGGCACGCCGTTCGAGTAGTGCGAGACGAACGCCATTGCGTCGGAGAGTAGGACCGGGAACGCACGCGGCGACGCGGTGCGGCCGGCGTCGATGATCGCTTTCGCGGCGTCGGACGATTGGTAGTAGCCGCCGTCGGGCAGGGCCGGCACCGCGCGTCCGCCGATGGCGAAGTGCGCGTACCACGTGCCCACGAACACGATCGCGAACGAGATCGCGGCCGCGACGCAGAATCGGATGAGACGGGGCATCTCGTCTTTCATGCGCCAGAGCACTACCGGCACGAGCAGGATGAACAGCAGCGTGAACGCCTTCGTGACGAGTCCCGCGCCGAACGCCGCGCCGAACAGCACGCTCGGGAGCGTGGTGGCCTTCGCGGTGCGCGGTTGCAGCAGCAGAAGGAACCCCAGGATCGTGAGCGCGGAGAAAAAGAGCATCGTGGAATCGAGCATCGCAGCACGGCTGTGCACGAGGAGGGCGTTGTCGAGGGGGTAGAGGAGTGAGAGCAGCATCGCCCACGTGGCGTTGCGCACCAGAAGGAAGAAGATCGCATAGAGCACCGGCGCCGTGAGCCATGCGAGCAGCACGGGGAATAGGCGGTACCCGGTGAAGTCGAAATCGGGCGGGGGATTGGTGGCGTAGTCGGTCTCGATGAATTGGTCGTCGATCGGGTTGCGGTCGAGGAGCGCTTCGCCGGCGGCGATGAGCAGTTTGCCGAGCGGGGGGTGGGGTTCCATGAAGAACACGCCGTTGAGGTACTTCTGCGCGCTGGCGATGTGGTAGTTCTCATCCCAGAAGAGCGCCTGGGGATTCGAGAACCCGTGTACGAAGGTGACGAACGAGAGGGCGGTGAGAAATGCCAGCGGAAGCCAGTGTTCACGGTTGAGAAAGCGGTTGATCGATTGCATGGTGGGAGTGTAGCGGAGGGCTTGCCTTACTCAATTTTGCCGTGGAAGGGGAGTGGCGTTTCACGTCGAAAAATGGTACAATGATCGGATGCCTTTCGGTCTCGAAGACTTCACCCTCGGCCGCACGCTGCCCATTGTGCTTGCGGTGGGATCCCTGGCGGGGCTCGACCTCGTCCGCAGGTGGCGGCACCAGCCCACGCATTTCCTGTTCGCCTGCTTGCTCGGCAGTTTTTTGTCGATCGCGCTCATTCGCGCGGTGGCCGCCGGCGTGGACACCGGTACCGCCAGTCCGTTCGTCACGACCGCCCTCATCGTGTGCATCGCCATCGGGTGGCGCTGTTTGTTCGGTCCGTGGGACGCGCAGACCAAAGCCGCCGTGCTCGCGGTCTTCCTCTTCTGGATCACGGCGCACATCCTGTGGAAAGAAGCGGGAGATGAGCAGATCGTTCGGTTGGTCGCGGCGGGCGTGGCCGCAGTGCCCGCCGTCGTGTGGGTGGTTATGTTCCAGAGGTACCATGCGGAACGTTTCTCATCCGTGTTGCTGCTGTTCTTCGCGGGCATGCTCGCGACGGCGCCCATCCTGTTCTATGACCTGCTCGTGCGCCGCGGCGTCGAGTTGCAGTTCTTCCTCTTTACCGTGACCCCCGAAAGCTTCAGTCGCAACGCGCAGACGTTCGTGACCGAGCATATTCCCGTCGAGAAGGGCATGGCGTTCGCCGCCGCCACATCGATCGTCACGTACTTCTTCGTCGCGCTCATCGAAGAGTCGAGCAAGATCTGGGTGTTGTCGCGCAGCGCGAAGCAGCTCTTCCGCAGCATCGACGACGTCCTGCAATTGTCGATCGTGGTGGCCATCGGCTTCGCGTTCGCCGAAAACGTCGTGAACCCGGTGTACTTCACCGCGTTCGTCCGCCAGTACCTCTTCCACGGCGCCAGCCCCGACATGATGGCGTTCGTCGGCAACGTCCTCGGGCGCTCGGTCCTCACGACCATGGTGCATATCCTGTCCACGGGCGTGATGGGCTACTTCCTTGGACTCGCGCTCTTCGCGGGTCCGTACCTGAAGCAGCGCCACAAAGAAGGACATGGCTACCGCATGACACGCTGGATTCACACACTTATGCGCGTGCCCGAAGAGTCCGTTTTCCGCGTGAACATGCTGATCGTCGGGTTCGCGTGCGCGGTTTTCATCCACGGCGCATTCAACTTCCTCGTCACCATCCCCGAGATCATGCCGGGTAACCCGGGCACGCTCGGCGACATGTTCCCCGCGTTGCCCGCGCTATTCGGGCATATTCCGTACCTGCTCGTGCCGTCGTTGCTGTACGTCGTCGGTGGTTTTTGGTTGCTGACGTCGCTCTTCATGCGGAAGGAGAACATGGTCGAACTCGGGCATCTGGAAACGGCAGAAGAGGAAGAGTAATTGCTCTGCGCACGGTGGGTATCAGGGAGAAGGTCATTTCGACGGGCGTTCGCTGTACATGCCTGCTTCGTGCCGCGTAGGATACGGACCTCATGATGAACGCACTTCGCAGACTCTTCCTTATTTCCCTCGTGGCGTTCTCGCCCGCGGGCGCATTCGCGTCAGCGTCCACCGTTTCCGAGATCCTCGGGGTCGAAGGAAACCGTCCCGTGACGCGCGCCGAATTCCTGAAAGCCGGCGTCATCGTCCTCGGCGTGTCCGTGGATATGGATGCCAGGGCGAACGCGTACCGCGGTTATGACGAGGCGCTCCGCCCGTACGTCCGCGCCGCCGATGAACGGAATGCATTCGACGCGTTCGGCGACAAACCCGATCTTTCCAAAACCGTCACCCGCGGCGAAGCAATCAGGCTCCTCTTTGAGCTCCGCGATTGGGCGGGCACGGGATCCGTGTTGCCGTTCCGCGACGTCGACGCGTCGTCGGACCTCGGTGCCGCGATCAGGCTCGCCGCGCAGCACGAGTGGACGAGCCCCCTGCGTAAGAATGTGTTCGGCGTGAACGCCCCGCTCCGCGGTAAGGAAGCGCGTGAACTGCTGACGCGCGCGGCGACGGACGCGGGCGAACGCACGATCCGCAGCACCGTGAAAGTGAAGATCCTTCCGACGAAAAACGAAACGTTCTCCTTCACGAGCAAGAAGTTCCGCGACCAGGTGCAGTCGCTCCTGCGTGACGAATACCTGTACGGCGACAAGCTCGCGACTGCCACCGGCTCCACGGCCAAGGATTTCGTCGCGAACATCCACGATCCGTACACGACGCTGTTCGACCCCGTGGAATCCAAGGATTTCCGCGACCAGCTGAGCGGCACGATCTCCGGCATCGGCGTGCATTTGGACAATGAGTACATGGAAGTCATGTCCGTCGTCGCGGGCTCTCCGGCGGAGAAAGCCGGCATCGAAGCGGGGGACCGCATCGTGAAGGTGAACAACAAGAGCATCGAAGGTTTGCCCTCCGAGAACGTCATCAACCGTATCCGCGGCAAATCCGGTACGCCCGTCCGCATCGGCGTGAAGCGTGACGGCGAGGAGCTGGAGTTCAACATCGTGCGCGCGGCGATCGATATCCCCGACACGAAGTTCGAAACCCGCAGCAACGTGGCGATCATCACCGTCTCGCAATTCGGTGACCACCTCATCAAGGACGCGCCGAAACTCTTCGATGACGTCGCGGCGTTGGACCCCGACGGCATCGTGATCGACCTCCGGTATAACCCGGGCGGATACTTGCAGGCGGTTCCGTCGTTGCTGAACGAATTACTTCCCGAAAAGAGCGTCTACCTGTACGTCCGCGGCAGGAATTTTCAGGATGACTACGTGACGGACGAGGTGCCGTCGATCGCGGATGACGTGCCGGTCGTGGTGCTCACGAACGGGGGCACGGCCAGCTCCGCCGAGATCGTGGCGGGCGCGCTGCAGGATTACGGCCGCGCGACCATCGTGGGCACGAAGACGTACGGCAAAGGCACTGTCCAGACGGTCGTGCCGTTCAAGAACAAATCGAGCCTGAAGTTCACGATCGCCGAGTGGTTGACGCCGGAGGAGCATCCCATCAACAAAATCGGCATCATTCCCGATGTCGAAGTCGAGCAATCCGACGCGGGCGACGCCCAGCTCGACAAAGCGCTCGAGCTCATCCGACTCCGTTCTCGTTGATTCCTTCCCCCCCTCATCCATGCACTACTTCATCCTCGCCGCCAGCAAGAACAAAGCCCGTCTCTTTGAAGTCACCGGTGACCGCATCGCTCCGTTCGGCGTCGATGGTATGCCCGCGAGCATGGCCGACGCGTGGAAAGGCATGGAACGCGAAGACGGCGGCCACATGCAGTTCAACGCCAATGACGCGACCGAGCAGGAGGAAGACAAATTCACGCACGACCTCGCAAAGAGTCTGCACGACCTCCTGCACGCGCAGCACGATCCGCTCGTGTTCGCAGGCGTGGCCGAGGCGCACGGCATGTTCAAGAAGTTCGACCAGTCCGGCCGCCTGCTCGACGAGTTCATCCAGGGCAACCCGGACCAGACGACCATGGAAGACCTGAAGGCGAAGGCCGATCCGATCGTCCGCGCCGACATGCTCAAAAAGAACGAGGCCATCCTCGAACAGTTCGGCACTTTGCACGGTACGGGGCGCACGTCGCTCGATCCGTCCGATATCGAAGCGCAGGCCGCCGCCGGCAAGGTCGAAACGCTGATCATCCCCGAAGGCTCAAGCGAAAAACACCAGGCATTGGCTAGGGAAGTATGGAAGCATCGCGGGTCGGCCGTGATCGTCGAATCCACCCATATGCCGGAAGGCGCACCGTTGGCAGCCATCCTGCGACTTTAAGCCGGCTGCGCTGCATCTTCGCCGCGCCGAGTAATTCGCTTGCGCCCTTCCGGGCCCGTCCGTACAATCCCCCCGCCTTCGCCCAGCTTCGGCTGGCAGGCGCACCTTCTCCATTATGGCAATCCACGCCCACAAACGGCCCGAAGAGAGCAATGACCGCCTTCAGCAGCGTTTCAAGCAGCAGGTCCAGAAGTCGGGCTTGGTGAAGCTGATCCGCGAGCGCAATGTCCACACGCGCAAGACGAGCAAGCGCCTCCAGCGCAAGCGTGCCCTGAAGCGCGAGGAATACCGCACCGCCAACCGCAAGAATAAATTTTACTCGAACATGTAAGCGGTTTCGAATCGATCCCAAGAGCCGTCCGCGAGGGCGGCTTTTTCGTTGTGCTCGGTTCCGGGTGGGAATAGGATCGTCGGCCCATGTCCACGATCGACCAACCTTCGGCCACGAACGACGACCGACGCGAAGCCTCGGAGGCCGCGACGCTGGCCTATCTCCACGGCATTTACCGCGGCGACCTCGGCACGCTGCAGGTCGCGATCGCGTCAGCCCAGGGCGAGCAGCTCGCGCGGTTGCGGACGGTGTTCGCCAACCTGACCGCGGAAAAGGCCAGGTGAAACCGGCCGCCCCGAAGTGGGGAGGCCGGTTCGGGTTGTTCCGGCTCAGTTGAGGGAGGCTTTGGCGATTTGTTTCGAGAACGCCCTGGTCCATCCTTCCGAGTACGCCGGTGAGTTGACGATGGGGGGCTTTCCTTTCGGCTGTGCGCACGTCGTACGCGATACGATGATCGACTGCTTCGTGACGATCACGGCGAGGATAGGAAGCGTTCCATGCAACCCGGGATTCTTCTTGCTCAACACTGACGACACTCCTTTAAAACTGTGGACGAAGGGAACAACCAGCGCATTATCCAAATCTTTCGTTTTCTGTCAAATTGAATTATGCTTTTGCGGCTTATTCCTGCGTGAAAAAACGGGTTTCGGTCACTAGAATGTCCGCACTATGGCAGACAAGCAAAACTACGGCGCCGCGCAAATCCAGGTCCTCGAAGGCCTTGAGCCGGTGCGCAAGCGTCCGGGCATGTACATCGGTTCCACCGACGTGCGCGGTCTCCACCACTTGGTGTGGGAGATCGTCGATAACTCGATCGACGAAGCGATGGCTGGCCACGCGGATACGATCCTTGTGACGCTCAATGAAGACGGATCCGTCTCGGTCGAAGACAACGGCCGCGGCATCCCGGTCGACATGCACCCGACGGCGAAAAAGTCCGCGCTCGAAGTCGTGCTTACGACGCTCCACGCGGGCGGCAAGTTCGGCGGCGATGAATCCGGATACAAAGTGTCCGGCGGTCTCCACGGCGTAGGTTCGTCCGTCGTGAACGCGCTCTCCAACGTCATGAAGGCCGAGGTCCACAAGGACGGCCACGTGTACTTCCAGGAATACCGACGCGGCAAACCGCAGGCGGAGGTGAAGAAAATGGGCAAGACCGACAAGCACGGCACCATCATCACGTTCCTCGCCGACGACAGCATCTTCGACACGACCGAGTACAGCCTCGAGATGCTCCTCACGCGTTTCCGCCAGCAGGCGTACCTCACGAAGGGCATCACGATCGGCGTGATGGACGCGCGCAAGAAGCG
>DALYDP010000019.1:0-6441 GCA_031973095.1 Candidatus Peribacteraceae bacterium
CTGACCCCTGACCTCTGACTTCTGACTTCTGACCTCTGATCTCAGACCCCTATCGCATTCAATTACGGGCCGTCTGCTCGTGGCGCTCCAATCGGCTTACCATGTCCACGCATTCGCGAGCGCGGGCGTTCTGCGGGTCCAGCTCCAACGCACGCTGGAAGAGCAGCCTGGCCTTGGCGGCGTTCTTGAGCTCAAGGTGCGCGACGCCGAGGTCACAGAGTGTAAGAGGATTGTCGTTATCAAGGTTGAGCGCACGCTCAAGCGTGACGACGCCCTCGGGCTTCGAGCCCCCGCGAAGAAGAGCCCATCCCAAGCAACGAAGAATTTCAGGATTATTCGCCTTCAATTTGTTAGCCAGGCGCAGCTCCACGAGCGCGGCCTCCCACTTGCTCTCCTGGGAACGGAGGAATCCGATGATGTAGTGGCCCATGTAACTGCCCTGGTCGAGAACGATGGCACGCTCGGCGGCCGCTTCGGCGCGGGCGTAGTGGTCGAGGGAGAGTTCGTTATCGGCCAACTCCTCCAATGCCGGCACGTTGGCCGGATCCTCGGTAATCAAATCCTCAAGGATCGCGATGGCATCCTCGTGCTTGCCCTGCAGCTTCAACTGCTCGGCCTTTTCGAGGGTATCCAACGTGTCGTCGGAGAGATTATCGGAATACATGGCTCCCTATTGTAGGACGTCCCGCGCCGCGGGCAACGGAATGCGCGGCTTTTTCGGCAAATCGATCAGGCGAGGATAAAGAAGGCAACGGTGCGCAAAATGGCGTATGCACCCAAAACGATCACCATGGCCGTCAGCGACTTGATCATCAGGTCCTTGCCCTGGTTTCGCCATTCTTCGTTAAAGGCGGACGCCGTCAGCTTGAAGGCGCCGAAGATGAAGATGGCGACGCACACGAAACCGATGGAAGCGGCGAGAAACGTGACGATATTATTCGCCAATTGACCGAAGCTGAGCGGGGTACCGATGTCCACGACCAGCTGTTGGGCCGAAGCGGCGGATACACCGAAGACGAAGCGGAGAAACGGCGAAACCATCGCATCAGGTATAGCATATTTTCACGGGTGTAGCACGTTGCGTTCACCCCCCGGTGGCTTACACTGAACGTCCCCTATGAACGACTTCCAACCCCGCCCCGTCAACGGTAGCGAGGAACCGTCCTCTCGACGTGCCCCGCACTCTCACCGCGCTCCGCGCATGCCTCGCTTTCCGCGCCACGACGGCTGGATGGGGCGTCTGCAAGAACGCGCCCGCGCCCTCCTCGTCTGGGCGCGCGATCGCGGCTGGAAACGCCTCCTACGCGATGCGGTCGTAGGCGGAGCGATCCTTGGCGTGCTGTACGCCGGGTTCCTGTTCCTCACGCTCCCCAACGTCGACAACCCGACCAACCTGATCCCGGACCACAGCTCCGCCATCGTCGACCGCAACGGCACGGAACTCTATCGCCTGTACCGCGACGAAGACCGCGAGTTCATTCCCAGCGACAACATCCCCGACGACATGAAACACGCGATGGTCGCCATCGAAGACCAACGTTTCTACGACCGCGGCTGCCTCGACGTTCGCGCGCTCCTCCGCGCCGTGTTCAAATTCGGCGGGTCCGGCGGCGCCTCCACACTCACGCGCCAGCTCGCCCGCAATGCGCTCGACCTCCAGCAAGACAACATCCTCAACCGCAAGCTGAAAGAAATCATCCTCGGCTGCCAAATCGAGCACAAATATCCCAAAGACGAAGTCCTCGCGATGTACCTCAACTGGGTGCCGTTCGGCCCCAACGCCTACGGCATCGAACTGGCCTCGCAACGGTACTTCGGCAAATCGGCCAGCGGCATCACGCTCGCGGAAGCGGCGGTCTTAGCATCGATCCCCCAGCGTCCCACGTACTTCAACCCGTACGGCTCGCACGTGCGCACGACTCCGACCGACGCGACGCGGCGGCGCATCGAAGAAGGCGAGATCGATTCCGCGGACGACCTGGAGCTCGAGGACGTGCGCGTCGGATTGCTCGGCGGCATCTTCGGCACGGGCTCCACGGCCTTCCGCGTGGGCGGCCGCAGCGACCAAGTGCTCCAGAACATGCTCGACCAGGGCTACATCACCGAAACCGAAAAAGAAGCGGCCACGATCGAACTCTCGAAAATGGAATTCAAAATGATGCGTGACAGCATCCGAGCGCCGCACTTCGTGCTGTGGGTGCGCGAACAAGCCGAGGAGCTGCTCGGCGGCGCGGATTCGGGCCTGCTCGACCAGGGTGGTCTCACGATCGAAACGACGCTCGACTGGAACCTGCAACAAGCTGCCGAAGCTGCCGTGGAGAAATCCCGCGAATCCTCCGCTACCACCTACGAAATCCACAACACCGCGCTCGTCTCGGCCATCCCGCAAACGGGCGAAATCGTCGCATACGTGGGTAATTCCGATTACAGCGACGAGGACCACGGCGGCAAGATCGATATGGCGCAAGTGCCGCGCCAGCCGGGCTCCAGTTTCAAACCGCTCGTCTACGCCACCGCCTTCGAGCAGAGCGGCGCCGGACCTGCTTCACCCATCTTCGACGTACCCACCACCATCGGCGGCGAACAGCCGCAAAACTTCGACGGTGGATTCTGGGGACTCATGAACGCGCGCTCCGCGCTCGCAGCCTCGCGCAACATCCCGGCAATCAAAATGTACTTCCTCGCCGGCGGCGACGAACCGGTGCTCGACTTCGTGCGCCGCCTCGGCGCGCCCACGCCGCAGGAAGAAAAGCGCAAAGCCAAGGAAGCGAACCCCGACTTCGAGTATGGCTGGCCGCTCGCGCTCGGCGCCGCGGAAACGCCGCTCGTGGAAATGGTCCAGGCGTACGGCACCATCGCCAACGGCGGAAAAATGATGCCCCTCCATGGCATCGCGCGCATCACGCGCAACGGCTCGATCATCTACGAAGCGCCGCAGCACTCCGCGCAGGAAGCGGTGGACCCGCGCATCGCGTACCAAATCACGTCGATCCTCAGCGACGCCAGCGTGCGCCCCGGCGAATTCTGGCAAAACGCCCTCACGGTTCCCGGCGGCCCGAGCGGCGCCAAAACCGGCACGAGCAACAAATGCCTCAAACGCGACGCCAACAACAACTGCACCGAGCGCCGCCCGTCGGACCTCTGGACCATGGGCTTCATCCCCGGCCTCGTGACGGGCGTGTGGACCGGCAATGCCGACTCGTCCCCGCTCGCGGTGAAGGCCGAATCGCTCACGAACGCCGCGCCGATCTGGAAGAGCTACATGACGTCCGCGCGATCGATCATGAAAGACTTACCCGCGTCGTTCCCGATGCCCACGGGTATCGCCACGCCGCAGATCTCCGGCCTCTCCGGCGAACTCCCGACGGAATGCACGCCGGTCGCGTACCGCAAGTCCGACGTGTTCCTCAGCGAACGCATGCCCTCGCAACCGGACCCGGCCTGCGTACAGCTGGAAATCGACAAGGTGACGGGCCTGCTCGCATCCGACGAATGCCCGGCGGAAGCCCGCGAAACTCGTAGCTTCTTTTCGCCCGTCGAACCCCTCGCCGCGCGCTTCCCGCAGTGGCAGGCATCCATGCAGGAATGGCTCGCGATGCGTGCGGGTGAATACGATCCGGCGGATGGCTCCTACAGCGGCTCGGTCCTCCCGTTGCCGCTCGCGCCGACCGAAAAATGCGCCCTCTCCATGACCCCCGGCCGCCTCGAAAAACCCGAAATCACGATCGAGTACCCCGAAGACGGCGGCGGCGCGTCGTACCCGTCGTTCCAGCCCCGCTTCGACATCAGCGTCGGCTCGCGTATCCGCGAAGTCCGCGCCGAGATCGACGGCAAGCCGGCCGGTTCCGAACGCGGCACGGCGGCGCAACGCATGACGATCAACGTTCCGCGCTCGATCCCCGAAGGCGGTTCGCACACGCTCACGCTCACGGTGGTCGACGAGTACTACAACGAAGCGTCGGACGAAGTGACGTTCCGCTTCGAAGAAGATGCCGGCGGCCCGAGCGTCACGCTGCTCCACCCGCGCAACGCCCAGAAACTTCCGCGCGGCACGACGTACACGATGGAAGCCGAAGCAAAGGACGACGAAGGCGGCATCAAGTACGTGCAGTTCTTCCTCGACGACGTCCTCCTGAGCACCAAACCCCAATCCCCGTACACGCTCCAGTATGACTTCCCGGTCGAACCCGGCGACTACGACGCGTGCGCCGTGGCCACCGACCTCGCGGGCAACGAGCACCGCGATTGCGTGGAGATCACGGTCACGGGCGGCACGGGAACCGGCGCGACGGAGTAAGGCTTGCTTTTCATATGGAAGGCGTAGCATGGGAGATTAATGGAGGGCCCATTCGAAAAACCACGCATCGACGCGGCGCCCGAGCATGCCCCGACCACGGACGTGGCGGCGCTTTCCGACGGCACACGATCGAACGTCGGGATAATCTTCACGCCGCTCTCGATGCAACAACAGCCAAAGTTGCAACGACTCGAACAGCAACAGCAAATGAGCAGAACAAGTAAACCGGAGCAACCGCCATCAGAATATGAACAAGTCTTGGCATGGGTGAAGACCTACGAACCCGACCGGCTCTGGTAATCTACTGGCTTTGGAGTAGCGTGGTCATTCAGCGAGATCCGGTCTTTTACAAACGGAGGGAGGCCATGCAAAACGACGACGATTGGAACGACGCCATCCGCGAATGGCTGGAAGACAACCCGGATGACGATAGTGTCCGAGGATCGGCGACACGGTACGATGTGCCGTTTCCGTCCGACGAATCCGAATCCCGCAGCAGGAAGCAACCCGTGTGCACCAGGCGGGAACGGGAGCGGTCGTTCAGCCGGCGTTGGGGCTGGCTCTGCGACGCCATCGCGGAAGTACGGTACTGGTTGGCATCATGGTTCACGACCGAGGTGATGTTGGGACTCTTTCGCGCGAGCTACGGCCTCATCATGGCCGCATTACTCGCAGGCATTATCTATTCCGTGTTTTACGCACGCGCGAACGGACCGTCTGTCCGAACGTTTCCCGACATCGACGAACTGCAACACCCGTCCTACCGGACGGAAGAAGGATCGCCTTACCCCACGGAGGGGCAACGATAATCATTCCACGAAGGATCTCGCGCGCAGTCCTGGCGCTCATGCTCCAGGACTTTTTTTATCCATGACGTACGACGCGCCCCCGCCGTGCGCCCGGTCGGGAGCCGGCACCGTTTCGACGATTTCGAACCCCGCCTTCTTATACGCGCGGTGGGCGCGCTCGTGGTTCACGTCGACCTTCAAGAAGACCCTCGGCGCACCGAGCACGTCGTGGGCGTACGCCGCCAAAAGATCTAATGTCTCCTTGGCGTATCCCTTGCCCCACGCGGTTTTGTCGCCGATCAGGATACCCAATTCCACGCCCTGTTCCGCAAGCGTCGAAATCCCCATGATGCCGCAGCTGCCGATGATCTTCCCGTCGTCGCGCACGACGATGGTGTACTGCAGGCGCTCCGGGTTCCGGCACTCTTCCGCGAACCACGCGACCTCTTCCTTGTACGTGAAGAGCCTGCCGCCCGACACCGGAACCATCACCTCCGGATCCATCGTCCATTCGGAAAAACGCCGCATGTCGTCCGCGCACATCGGACGCAGTTCGAGCCGTTCGCCGACGAGGGCCGAAGGGGCGATCATGCGGCGTTCGTATGCACCTCGCTCACGTCGTCGTCTTCTTCGAGCGCACTCACAAACTCTGCGAGTTGCTCCATCGCTGCTTCATCGGGAAGTGACGCTTTCTGCGTGGCCACGTAGCGGAGTCCGGCCGACACGATCGTGAAACCCTTGTTTGCCAAGCAATCACGCACGCCCTTCCACGCGGCGATATCGGTCGTCACCGTGAGGATATCGTCCGCGATATCGAAATCCTCCGCACCGAAATCTATCAACTGTAATTCCAGTTCTTCAACATTCAACATTCTACGTTCTACATTCTTCGCAATGACCACTCCCCTCCGGGCAAACATCCACAGGACGGAGCTTGATTCGGTGAAGGCTCCGCCGTTCTTGCTGATGATCGTCTTCACGTTCCCAAGCGTACGGTTCGTGTTGTCGGTCATGCACTCGATGAGGCACGCCACGCCGCCGGGGGCCATGCAGGCGTAGAGCACCTCTTCCATCTTCTCGCCCTTCAGTTCGCCCGTGCCCTTCTTGATCGCGCGCTCGATATTCGCATTGGGCACGCTGTCGGCCTTCGCTTCCGCAATCGCGTTCTTAAGGGCCGTATTCGTGTCCGGGTCGCCGCCGCGCTGAGCCGCAATCTCGATCATCTTCGCGTGCTTCGTATAGACCTTGCCGCGGGCCTTGTCGGCAGCGGTCTTTTTGACACGAATGTTATGCCATTTCGAGTGACCAGACATAATTAGAAGGAGAATCTAGCCTGCCCTGAGCGAGCGGAGCGAG
>DALYDP010000019.1:6541-13537 GCA_031973095.1 Candidatus Peribacteraceae bacterium
TCTCGGCGCGGCCGAGCCGCGACGGATAGTCCGCGGACGAAGCCGGATGCCGTTTGGAGTGACCGGACATGGATACGAGTATAACACCGCCTGGAAGGCTCCAGTCAGCCCTTCCCGTATTATTGATAATTTATATAAATTATGTTATAATATTACTTGTACCAATTCCCCCGTCCGCATGAACAACCCAGCGCACAACGGCAGCCACTTCAATAGGCAAGCAGAAGAACTTGCCCGCTCCGGAGAGCGGCAACGGTTCCACCGGCATGACGTTCCTTCGCATATGATGGCGCAAACGGAAGCAGAACTCATGGAGCTCTTGCGCGGCACGGAACATCACGACTGAAAGCAGTCAACGCAGTGAATGAAAAAAAAGCCCGGCGGAGTCCGCCGGGCTTTTTGTGGGGCAACGCCGCGCGGGGCGCTGCCTAGTCTTGGAGAATCGTGACCCCGCCATCGGCAGCGAGGCGCAAACGGATCCCGGAATAAACGAAGAGCATCTCCTTCCGCTCCATGAGAACCAAGATGCCCACCAACGGACCGAACGACCTCTCCTCGCCGATCAGGGTGAACCCCTTCGTACGGAAGCGCTCGAAGGCCGCTTTCACTTCGCGGTGCTTCGTGACGTGCACGTGCGAAAGGGGCTCCGAATCATGAAGGAACTCTTCGTTGCTCTCCCATGCCCGGAGACTGAGCACGCTAAGCCCAAGGCCGTATCGGGTAAGCGCAGACAACGTGATTATCGATTCCAATTCATCGGTGGCATGAAACACCGCAGGCCCGATCACATCCCTCAACCCTCGATAAGTCAAAAGAGAGATCTTGCCCCAGTCCTCCTGAGCAAGCTGGCCACCAACTAACATCGACTGATGCAGAATGAGCACTTTCACGACTCATCCTCCTAACAAAAGACTCGAATTTGAAAGAACACTTGCACTATTTTTATAATAATATGACTTAATGTCAAATTCATCATAAAACTATTGAAGCACAAAAAAGGCGCCTTTCGGCGCCCTTTTGGAATCGTAATCGATCGCTTACTTACGGTACGCGAGGAAGCCCAGGAAGCGCGCGCGCTCGACCGCGAGGCGGAGCATCTTCTGGTGCTTGAGACATACGCCGCTGTAGTAGCGGGCGCGGATGTTGCCGAAGTAATCGATGAACGGCTTCATGGACGGATAGTCCTTGTAATCGATGTACGCGATTTCCTTCGTGCAGAATTCGCACTTCTTCATGCGCGGATCGCCGCGGTTCTGGTTCTTCTGACGGTTGTTATTGCTGGGAGGCATGGGTGGGTGGAGGAAAAAATGTCAGATCGAGCGTAGTTGAGATTAAAGGGAGAGATCATCGGAGAGCAGTTTGTCGACGCCCTGCTCGATCGTTTCCGTCGACTTGGGCTTGTCGTCGGCCGCAGCCTTCTTCGACTTGGCCGGGGCGCGCTTGGCCTTCTCGACGACCTGCTTGAGCTTCTTCTCTTCTTTCTCGCGCACGCGGGTTTCGCGATCGACGCGAACCTGCTCCTTCCACTGGTCCAAACGACCCGCCATGGGGGCGATGTCGTAGTTCTTCACCGGCTTCACGATCAGGTGGCGGAGGACGCCCTTAAGGATCGAGAGCTGGCGATCGATCTCCTTAATGGTGGAAGGATCGATCTCGTGGTACATGATGAGGACGTTGGCTTCCTCGAAGCCACCGATCTTGTAGGCCAAACCGCGGGCGCCCCAGGCGTCCTTCAAAATGACGGTCGCCTTGGCTTCCGTGAAGATTTCGTCGATGGCCTTCAGGAGCTCGTTTTCCTCCTTCTGGTTCATCGGGGACGGATAGAGGATCGCGGTCTCGTAGACGCGCACGTCCTCGGAACTCGGTACATGAACTGGCATACTGTTCGTGGGGAAACCGTGCGGGCCTGGGCCGCGTACGGGAACAAGTAAGGCCAGGACTGTAGGGAAGGGTGATACGAGGGTCAAGATTTCTTTGCTCGCCTTCTTCCCTCACCCGGCGCTACGGCGCCACCCTCTCCCTCCTCCCCGAACGCCTGCCGGGAGAGGGGAACCGACGCATGAACAATGCATATCGTTCTCCATAGATCTTTTATCGTGAAATATAAGGAAGTCTGCATGCGTGTATCAGCCATCCCCCTCTCCTGGTGGGCGTGTGGGGTTGCAGGAGAGGGGTGAGGGGTGAGGCTAAAGCAGTCAAAGAATTTTCTTGACCCCCCTAGAACCCCGTGTACTATAGCCCGGCTCTCGCTCAGTTTGTGGCAATCGCCCCATTCAGAGCGCGGGGCGGTCCTTGGGTGTCCCCCATCGACCACTGTGAGGCTCCTTCACAGCATCGCGTAGTAGAGAGACATCAGCGCTATCTCCGCAATTACATGCGGAGCATAGCCCCCAATTCCTTTGGAATTATAGAGCGGAGGCTCTCAAAACACTCAACACTAGTGATCACTCGATCACGATACGCGTCTCTATTATAGGACACGTATTACGAGCACAATCACTCTCGAAATCCTCACGGATTTTATCGAAGAGTTTGATCCTGGCTCAGAGTGAACGCTGGCGGTGCGCCTAAAACATGCAAGTCGAGTGGGTTTAGACCCACGGCAGACGGCTGCGTAACACATGGGTACCTACCCCGAACTCAGGAATATCCCGCCGAAAGGCGGAGTAATGCCGGATAGTCCCGCAAGGGTAAAGCTTTCGCGGTTCGGGAGGGGCCTGTGCCCTATCAGCTAGTTGGTAAGGTAACGGCTTACCAAGGCAATGACGGGTAGCTGGATTGAGAGATCGACCAGCCAGAATGGAACTGAGACACGGTCCATACTCCTACGGGAGGCAGCAGTTAGGAATCTTCCGCAATGGGCGAAAGCCTGACGGAGCGACACCGCGTGAAGGATGAAGCCCTTTCTGGGTGTAAACTTCTGTTGTGAGGGACGAAATTTTTGACGGTACCTCACGAGAAAGCACCGGCTAATTCTGTGCCAGCAGCCGCGGTAAGACAGAAGGTGCAAGCGTTACTCGGAATTACTGGGCGTAAAGCGTCTGTAGGTGTCTTGCCACGTCTGGTCACAAAATGCGGGGCTCAACCCCGCATCCTGACCGGAAACGAGCGAGATCGAGTCATTCAGAGGCATCTGGAATGTCGTGTGTAGGGGTAAAATCCGTAGATACACGATGGAACGCCAAAAGCGAAAGCAGGATGCTGGGAATGTACTGACACTCAGAGACGAAAGCGTGGGGAGCAAAGGGGATTAGATACCCCCGTAGTCCACGCCCTAAACGATGCAGGCTCGGTGTGGGACGTTCAATCATGTCCCGTGCCTTAGCTTACGCGGTAAGCCTGCCGCCTGAGAAGTACGGCCGCAAGGCTAAAACTCAAAGGAATAGACGGGGACCCACACAAGCGGTGGAGCATGGGGTTTAATTCGATGATAAGCGAAGCACCTCACCCAGGCTTGACATGGTTGGAATCCGGCAGAAACGTCGGAGTGCCGCAAGGAACCAACACACAGGCGCTGCACGGTCGTCGTCAGCTCGTGCCTTGAGGTGTACTGTTAAGTCAGCCAACGAGCGCAACCCTTATCCCATGTTACTATGTCATGGGAGACTGCCGCCTCCAAGGCGGAGGAAGGTAAGGATGACGTCAGATCAGCGTGGCCCTTATGCCTGGGGCAACACCCGTGCTACAATGGCCGGTACAAACCGCAGCAAACCCGCGAGGGGGAGCGAATCGGAGAAAGCCGGCCTCAGTTCGGATTGAAGTCTGCAACTCGACTTCATGAAGTTGGAATCGCTAGTAACCGTGAATCAGCTACGTCACGGTGAATATGTTCCTGGGTCTTGTACTCACCGCCCGTCAACTCATGGAAGGTAGGGGCACCCGAAGCTCCGTTACTCGCAAGAGGCGGAACCACGGTGACACTACTGACTGGGAGTAAGTCGTAACAAGGTATCCGTAGGAGAACCTGCGGATGGAACACCTCCTTACCAGGGAGATTACCTCGTCCATCGGTCGCAAGACCGCGTAGGACGAAGCGTGCTCTGGCCGATCATATATGCCAACACGCACTCAGATTGTCCCGGAATGATCCCATCGCCATGCGCCTTGCTTCGCAAGGGACCATGGTGATGAGTCCGGAAGGATGACTCTCTACTACGCAATGCCGTGAACTCGAAAGAGCGTCACTCAATCAAGGCCCCTCACGGGGTCTTTTTTGTGCACCGCGAACGAGCAAAGCGGGCCGAAAAGTGCTATACTGGAACGATGTCAGGCATTCCACCCATCGGCCCCGGGGGCGGCGGATTCGACCCAGACCGCAAGAAAAGCACCGAAGAACGCCGGGCGGAAGCCGAGCGATTAAAGAAGGAGCGAAAGAGGAAGCGTGAGGAAATCGCGGTGAAACAGAGCATCGAAAAAAGGACGGGGGAAACACGCAAGGCAGCCGATGAATTGTGGACGGACGACGACGGTCAGGATCACATCAACGTGATAGGCTGATCAGCGCCGCAATTCGGGACTCCCCTTGTCGCTACCGCCTTTGCGCAGTTTCTTACGGGCGATTTTCGCGAGATCTTCGTATTTTTGCTTGAGCCCCAGCAATTCCTCTTCCGTAAGCTCCTCAAGGTCGAGCAACGCCGTGTGAGCGTCCTTGTCGGCGCGAATGAGCTCGTCGAGCTTAATCTGCGTGGCGGCGCTCTCCCGGTTGGTGGTGTTTTGTATGAGGAACACCATGAGGAACGTCACGATGGTCGTGCCCGTGTTGATCATGAGCTGCCAGGTCTGGCTGTAATCGAAGAACGGCCCGGTGATCGCCCACGCGATGACGATCCCCAATGCGAACGCGAACGTGAGCGGATGCCCCGTCCGAGCGGCAACGAACTTCGAGAGGGCGGCGAAAGGATGTCGCCTCGTACCGGAACCGGACGACGCCAGAAGATAAGAATGTTCGCGCATGGGACCAGTGTACGCCATGGATCGGGCACATTGACACTTTGACGAACCGAACGGAGTATTGGCTGCATGGAGTACGGACCCGGAACGGAACGGCAATATGACGGATATCCGTTCAATCCGACGGGAAGGGATCGGGAGCTTTTTGCGCGTTGCGTGCGCAACGCGATCGTCGAATACGTACTCAACGGGGCGCAAGCGGTGTACCGCTTCGGTGACGGACGGCGTTTCACGTTCCCGATACCCGAAGGCGAAGCATTGCTGCAATGCATCCATGCCGACGTCATTGCCGTGCAAGGTCAAAGAAAGGACATCCGCGTGACCGTCCGTTTCCCATGCGTCGTTCCGCACGCCCCATGGTCATCCGACCCTTTTGAAACGACGCTACGCGTGGAATACGTGCCGGACCGATGGAAAATACCGAGTGAAAATGACTTTCGGACACACGAAAAACCACCGGACGCGGGCATTGATCTCACCACGCTCCGCACGGGCGACGCTCCCGGTTATCCGTACGCGGAAAACGACGCGAAGCGGCATGAATCCAAGCGGCATCAGGAAACATCGCCACCCATACCCGGAAAAACGATCGTAAGCACCCGATATATGATCGGTACGGCACTTGCGGCCGTCCTGGCGATGGGCTGGATAGCGTCCGGCAGCGTCGACCCGAGGAATCTCATCGAACGCGCACGGGAACAATGGCAAAAGATCTGGGACGCCATCGATGGCACCCCTTCCGCGACGCCGCCTACCCAGCGGAAAACGCCGCGGCGATAATGCGTGCGAGAATCCCCTCGCGAAGCGATTCGTCGTCGATATCCTCCAGAAGCTTCCCTAAAAACCCTTCGATCAACAGCCGCTTCGCCGCATCCGGCGCAATGCCGCGGGACCCGACGTAGAAAAGATCCTCCGGATGCACGCGCGACACCGTGGCCGAGTGACTGGCTTTCACGTCGTTGGTTTTGATCTCCAGGCCCGGAACGGCATCGATCTTCGCGCTGGAATCAAGCATCAACGCCTCCTGCGTCAGGTACGTCTGCGTGCCGCCGCCGCCGAGGCCAATCTCGATGCGCCCGTCGAGCAACGCGTGGCCTTTGGACAACGCCACGGCGCGCATCGCGACTTCCCCTCCCCCGTTCCGGGCAGCGAACTCGTTGCGGATGACGGCCCGCGGATATTCGCCGCCGCACGCGACCACGATCCACGACGCCTCGCTCCTCGCGCCATCTCCCATGCACGTGGACCGAATGTCATGCCGCACGGTGCCCCCGATCGTCACGGGCCTCCACCGGAGGCTTCCGCCCGCCGCGATCCTGCCGCCAGCGCGCACGGTACCATCGGCGCCTTCCTGCACCGTCAGGACTTCGCACGTCGCGCCTTCCCCCACCGTCACCTCCACGCAGTTATCGCCGCCTGCAGGCAGATCGAGGAGCAGTTTCGACGTCGTACCGGGCGCGACCGATACGGCGAAACACACGCCGCGTGGAACGTCGTGGCGGACCCACGTGCCGGTATTGGCGGGAAGGACGATGGCCATGGACGACGAGTATACTCCCAACATGCATCAAAGAATGCTGCCCGGCATGGATAGCGGATCGGATACCGACCCGATGCGCCCCCGTGACGTCAGTCATGCCATATGGCATGGAACGCCCGCCGATGTACTCGCCGTATGGACGACGGTGATGGGCCTCGACGTCGACGACATCGCGCGGCGAATGCAGGCGTATAACGCATCCGTCGCCAACGACCGATTCATCGTTCCGTATCCCGACCTGGAAACATTCGTCGCCGATCCCGGCATTCGTACGGCCATTGCCGCGATATACAACAACGTCCAAAGCAAACGAATCGCAACATATGCGGAAGCGGCAACGCGAATCACCTTCATGCCACGGAAGCCCGTGGAACGCACCATGAGTGAGGTATATATGTGCATGACGGAAGAATTACGCCGGAAAAAACCACGCTGAACATCCGCATGACGCTCATCCCACCGCCCCCTGCAGCCTTCGACGGGCTCCCGCCTTCGCCTCTGGGCTA
>DALYDP010000020.1:0-6279 GCA_031973095.1 Candidatus Peribacteraceae bacterium
ATCTTCTGGATCGTTTCGCCGCCCTTGCCGATGACGAGACGGATGTCGTCCGGGTTGATCTGGATCGTCTCGATGCGCGGCGCGTAGGGCGACAGCTCATGACGCGGCTCCTGGATCGTCGCGAGCATGGTCGAGAGGATCTCGCCGCGGCCGACGCGGGCGCGTTCCAAGGCTTCGGCGAAGACCGAATCCGGAAGGCCCTTGATCTTGATGTCCATCTGGATGGCCGTGACGCCCTTCTCGGTGCCGGTGACCTTGAAGTCCATATCGCCGCCGAAGTCTTCTTCATCCTGCAGGTCGGAGAGGATCACGTACTGGCCCTTTTCCTCATCGGAGACGAGACCGAGCGCGATGCCGGACACGGGAGACTTGATCGGCACGCCGGCCGCCATGAGGGCGAGCGTCGAACCGCAGGCAGCGGCCATGGAAGAAGAACCGTTGGACGCGAGGATTTCCGTGACCGTGCGGATCGTGTACGGAAACTCTTCCGCCGTCGGAAGCACCGGCTCGATGCCGCGCTGCGCGAGGTTGCCGTGGCCGATTTCGCGGTTACCGACGGAGAGGCGGTTGGACGTCTCACCAACGGAGAACGGCGGGAAGTTGTAGTGGTGCATGTAGCGCTCCTTGTGTTCGCCTTCCATGCCTTCGACCAACTGCTGGTCGCCGGGGGCGCCGAGCGTGCAGGTCGTGAGGCCCTGCGTTTCGCCGCGGGTGAAGAGGGCGGAACCGTGGACGCGCTGCGGAAGCACGTCGACGAGCGTCGTGATCTGGCGGATCTCGGTGACCTTGCGGCCGCTCATGCGCGTACCTTCCTCAAGGATGAGGCGGCGCACTTCGCCCTTAATGACCTTATCGACGAACGCGGCGCCGTACTTGTAGAGCTTCTGGAGCGTTTCGTCCTCGCCGGCGGGACCGAACTGGGTTTCGAGGTCCTTGGCGGCGCCGTCCATGAGCTTCGTAAAAATGGCGCGGCGCTCAAGCTTCGGCATCGGCGTCTTGATGGCCTCGTTGATCGTCTTGAGATGCTTCTCCTTGAGGAACTTCAACCCCTCGGCGTGCTCGAACGGCGCGTCGAATTCCATCTTCTTCTTGCCGATCTCCTTCTGGATCGAGGCGAAGAACTGCGCGATCTTCATCGCCCACTTCTTGCCGAACTCGATGGCGCGGAGCACGTCGGCTTCGGGCACCTGGTTGGCGCCGGCCTCGATCATCACGATGCGCTCGAGCGAGGCCGTGACGAACAGGTCGAGGTCGGACGTCTTGCGGGCTTCGGCCGTCGGGTTGAGAACCAATTCGCCACCGATGAGACCCACGCGAACGGAGCCGAGAACGGAGTCGTTCGGGCAATCCGAGACGGCGATGGCCAAGTTCGCCGCGTTGGCGGACGTGAGGTCATGCGCGTTCTCGAAGTCGTACGAAAGCACCGTGCAGAACACCTGGATGTCGTTGCGGATGTGCTTGGGGACCATGGGGCGCAGGCCGCGGTCGACCACGCGACCCATGAGGATGGCGGCGTCGCTCGGGCGGCCTTCGCGCTTGCGGAAACGGGAACCGGCGATTTTGCCGCCAGCGTAGTTTTTTTCCTGGTACACGAGCTGCAGCGGCAGGAAATCCACGTCACGCGGCTTAGCGCTGACGGTGACGTTACCCATCGACACCGTGTCGCCCATCTGGACGAGCACCGTGGCGTTCGCCTGCTCGGCGATGCCGCCGATCTTGGCGACGAGTTTCTTGTCACCCAATTCGAGGGTGAATTCCTTCATACCGGAAGGCATGTTCATAAAAGAAGGGGGAAGAATGCGTCTTCCACCCTTCGGCGAAGGCCTCGGGGCAAGCCCGCTCCGGGGATGCACAGGTCAGATTCCTCATAGGGAGGCCGCTGGCACGTACATCACGGGATGCGGACGGGAAGCGCGAAAGAACAATGGAATTATAGCGCTTTTAAGAGGAAAAGCGAGGATTTATCGCGCCCCGACCGTCTTCTTCAGCTTCGGAATCTGCACGATTTCGATATCGTCCAAACGCTTATCAAGACCATCGATCTGACGGGTAAGGCGGCGTTCCACTCCGTCGATCTTATCATTCAATCTATTCTCGAATGATTCAAATCTTAGATCGACTGCCTCAAAACGCTTATCGACTCCGGCAAATTTCATCATCATTTCCCCATGCAACGCCTGCACGTGCTCAAGTACTGTCCGCAGCGTAATCCGGCCGGTGTTTTTCTTCGTCGTTGTCATGAGCGACGTCGATCCTACCCCTCGATCCCCCACCTGCAATTGACGAAGATCACAGATACGAAAAGAACCGCTGGGCGATGCCATGCGGTTCCGTTCTGGATTCAATGAGAACGATCAGCGCTTCAAGCTGTGGGCCTCGAGCACCGTCTGGTACACCGCCGGCTTGTTCATGCGGAGGTACGTAAGCAGCTTGCGGCGCTGGGCGACCATGCCGAGGAGGCCTTTGCGGGCGTCGTTATCCTTCTTGTGCTCTTGGAGGTGCGACGTCACCTGCGCGATGCGGCTGGTGAGGATCGCGATCTGCACCTGCGCGGAACCGGTGTCCTTCGCATGGTCCTGGTGCTTCTTGATCAGGCTCTTCTTCTTGGTGCGCTTCAACGGCATAAGAGGTGGGAACAGGGCGAAAAGAATTCCGCCGGGCCTCAACTGCGTACTCGCAAGTCGAAGCGCGGACAGTGCGTGGATTGTACGGATCCGAAACCAAAAAGCAAGCAAATCGCCCATTAATACATAAATTCCGCAGAGACAGGCCGATCAGACGATATGGGTGTATGATTGTCCACCCTTCCCGCTCGCGTCACCGTGTACACTTCGGGTCATGACGTCCGCCCTCACCTTCATCATCGGCGCCGCGATCGGCTTGATCCTCGGGGGAGGCTTGACCTTCTTCTTCGCGAAAAAAGCGAAAGACACCGCGGAAGACCAACTCGAATCGCTTGCCGCCAAACTCCTGCAGCAGCAATCGAAAGGCATTCTTGATCTGGCAGAGTCGAAACTCACGGGAAAGAAAGAAGTGATCGACGAATCGCTCAAAGCAATGAACGCCAATCTTGCGCGCGTGGAAACGCTGATGAAGTCCGTGGGCGAAGGCAACGCGAGCGTGCAGACCCGCCTCAAAGACGCCGCGGGCGTGATCAAGGACCTCAACGACACCGCAGGCGGCCTGAAGAACGCCCTGGCCGGCAACAGCATCCGCGGCCAATGGGGCGAGCGCATGGCCGAAGACGTACTGCGCCTCGCGGGCATGGTCGAAGGCATCAACTACACCAAACAATCGAAACTTCAGGACAGCGGCTCGCGCCCCGACTTCACCTTCCTGCTCCCCAAGGGCCAGATCGTGAACATGGACGTAAAATTCCCCTTCAACAACTACCAACTCTACGTGGACGCGAAGAACGACGCGGAGCGCGAGAAGTACAAGAAGGACTTCCTCAAGGACGTGAAGCTGCGCATCAAGGAGCTGCAGACGCGCGGCTACGTGAACCCGCAGGAAAACACCGTCGACTACGTCCTACTCTTCATCCCCAACGAGCAGATCTTCTCGTTCATTAACGAGCACGCCAGGGACCTGATTGACGAGGCCATGCAGGGCAAGACGATCCTCTGCTCCCCGCTCAGCCTGTACGCGATCCTCGCGGTGGTGCGCCAGTCGATCGACAACTTCCGCATGGAGAGCACGTCGCAGGAAATGCTGAAAGTATTCGGCACGTTCGGCGAGCAGTGGGGCAAGTTCAAAGAGCAGATGGAAAAAGTGAAGGCGCGCTTTGAGGGCGTCGGAAAAGAATACGAAGAACTCATGGGAACGCGCACGCGCCAGCTCGATAAGCCGCTCGAAAAGATCGCGGAACTTCGCGCCGCGCAGGACGAAACGCCCGCAATTCTCGACGCTGCGTTGTCGAAAGCGAAAACGAAAGTTCTCACTGAGAACATCGAACAAACGCTGGTACGCTGACGGCCCTCGTGCAGACCGCGACTGATCTTATTTTCGGCCCTCTCAACGACGAGCAGAAACAAGCCGTCGTGACCATGGACGGACCCGTCCTCATTTTGGCCGGGGCCGGATCCGGCAAGACGCGCGCACTCACGCACCGCATCGCCAACCTCATCCACACCGGCGTGCAGCCGTGGCAGATCCTCGCGGTAACGTTCACCAATAAGGCCGCGAAGGAGATGAAGGAACGCATCAAGAACCTGCTGCATCTCACCGAGGGCGAAGATTTGTCGCCGTACGAAGCCGGCCACGCGAGGCTCCCGACCATGGGCACCTTCCACTCGATCTGCGCGCGCGTGCTGCGCCGCGACATCGAACGCCTGGGCCGCGACCGCTCATTCGTAATCTACGACGGCGACGACCAGGAGAAGCTGATGAAAGAGGTGCTCAGGGAATTGCAGATCGCCGAGGAGCAGTTGAAGCCGCGTGCCGCGCTTTCGCAACTCGGCCGCATGAAGTGCGAAGCGGTGACGCCCGAACAGGCCCGCAAAGACGCCTCGGGCGACCGCATGCAGACCGTGGTGCGCGCGTATGACCTATACCAAAAGAAGCTGCGCGAGGCGAACGCACTCGACTTCGACGACCTGATGCTCGAAACGATCCGCCTCTTCAAGGAGTGCCCCGACGTGCTCGACCGCTACCAGGAAACCTGGCGGTACATCCACGTGGACGAGTACCAGGACACGAACCACGCGCAGTACCTGCTCATCTCGATGCTCGCGGAGAAGTACCGCAACATCGCGGTGATCGGCGACCCGGACCAATCGATCTACGGCTTCCGCGGCGCGGACATCCGCAACATCCTGGAGTTCGAGCGCGAATACACAGACGCCGTGCGCATCAAACTGGAACGAAATTACCGCTCCACGCAGCCGATTTTGAGCAGCGCCGACAAAGTGATCTCCGTGAACCCCAACCGCCCGGAGAAGCACATGTGGACCGAGCGGAAAGACGGGCCGAAGGTGATCGTGCACCAGGTAAGCAACGAACGAAAAGAGGCGGAAGAGGCGATCAAGGCGATCCGACAAATCCAGTCCGAGGGCATCCCGCTCAAGGAGCAGGTGATCCTGTACCGCACCCACGCGCAGTCCCGCGTGTTCGAAGAAGCGTGCATGCGCTCGGGCATCCCCTACCGCATCCTCGGCGGCCTGAAGTTCTACATGCGCAAGGAAGTGAAAGACGTCCTCGCCTACCTGCACGCCATCACGAACCCCTACGACGCGCTCTCGATCCTGCGCATCATCAACGTCCCGGCCCGCAAGATCGGCCTGCGCACACTCGAACGGCTCCAAGAATTCGCGTCGGTCTACAGCATGCAGTTGTGGGACGCGCTCAAGCACATCGACGACGTGCCCGAAATCGACAACGGCGCCAAGGAGCGAGTTCGCCAATTCATCAGCATCGTGGAACGGTTCACGATGCGCTCCACGCAGGTGGTGGTCAGTGCCCTCACCGAAGAACTGCTCAACGCCATTGGCATGGAGAAATGGCTCCTGGACAGCGACGACGAGAAGGGAGAGGAACGCTGGCAGAACGTGAAGGAACTCCTTACCGTCATGCACAAGTACGACGGACTGGACCCCCGGGCGTCGCTCATGAGCTTCCTCGAGGAGGCCGCGCTCGTGTCGGAAGTCGATAAGCTGGAAGAAGGCGGCGACGCGCTCACGCTCATGACCCTCCACCTCTGCAAGGGCCTCGAGTTCGAACACGTGATGATCGTCGGCTGCGAAGAAGGACTCTTCCCCCACAGCAACGCTGTCTACGACAAAGAACAGCTCGAGGAAGAGCGACGCATCATGTACGTCGGAATGACGCGTGCGCGGACGCACCTTCGCCTGCTCTTCGCGAACGAGCGCTTCCTCTGGGGCGAGCAAAAGGCCACGGCACCGAGCCGTTTCCTCGACGACCTGCCGCCGGAATTCGTGGAGCGCCGCAGCGACGACGTGCTCAGCGCGTTCGCATGGGCCGGCCAATCGGGCGTGCAGAAAGTGCGCGCGAAGGGCACGCTCATGCCCTTCCGGCAGGGCGGGAATGACGACGGGTTCAATCAGGATTCAGGCGACGATTCTACGCAAGAAGGCGGCGAGATCGACGTGCAATCGCGCGTGGAGCACCCCGTGTTCGGCAAAGGCACCGTGGCCTCGAAGCGCGGAGACGTGGTCGACATCCGGTTCGATAACGGCCAGAAGAAAACATTCGCGCTCAGCATCGCGCCGCTGAAGTTGCTATGAAGCCAACGAGCGTCACCCTGATCACGTACTCCTGAGC
>DALYDP010000020.1:6379-12622 GCA_031973095.1 Candidatus Peribacteraceae bacterium
GAGCCATGTCATCCCGAGCTATGTCATCCCGAGCTTGTCGAGGGACGAGGGACGAAGTACGTAGTTCGGAAAACCTGCCGATAGGCAGCCTCTCACCATGACGTATGAAAAGACCGGATCCTGTCGGACCCGACCTCTTGGTTTCGCATGGGATCACTGATACCGGATGCCGCGCGCGACGGGTTCGTCGATGGGGAGCCAGTCGTACGTCGCAGAGCCGTCCGTCCAGACGATGTCGCCCGGGTTCGTGGGCGAGCCGCCGGACTGGAACGTGACCTGCAGATACGAATCGTCGGCGCCGTCCGCGAGCGTTACGTCGGCCGTGAGACGCAGGAGCTGCTGACCGTCGACCGTGCCGATACCGGGCGAAATAGAATCGCAGGTGATGAAGCCGGTCGAGACCGTGCATGCGCTGGACGCGCCGGAACCGGGGACCGTCAGCTTCACGTCGGAGAGCGTTACCTCAGACGATTTCGCCACGCGAAACGTAAGCGAGGAAATCTGAACCGTGTAATCGCCGTCGGTGGAACGGGCCTGCACGTCGAAGTTTCCCAGCGTCACGTCGCCTCCCGGGATGAACACGGACGACGTCACGGAACCCGTGGAACGGAAGACGGTGATGGCAGCGGGAGCGGTCTCGAAGGGCAGGAATGTTTCCGTGGTCGTGACGGTGTATTCGCCGTCGCTCCACGTGCCGTCGCCTTCGGCTTCGATGTGCTCGATCTGCACGATCTGACCGCCGGACGCACCACCATCGGCAGGCTTCATGAGGGCGCGGACATACACGCCGAACTCGACGCGGTGGGGCAACCGGAGCACGCCTGCAGCCACGGGGATTTCATAATCGCCGGAGGGCTCGCGCATGGACGTGCCAAGGAGGCGACCGTCGTCTTCCGCGTACACGCGGACCTGCTGGATAGACGCAGGATTGCTGGCGAAGCGGATGTTCAGCTGGCGGACGTCGACCGGCTCGCTCCGGGCGAAAAAGTCGACCGCGCCGAGCACGGGGGTCGTTTCTCCAAGGAGCAAAATATTCGATCGGACGGAGAGATCATGATCGGGATCGATGTTTGATCGTAACGAGGATGAAGACGATGCCCGCGAGGATGACCGACTGGATGACGATGCACGACGCTGCACCGACCGCTTGGAAGAAGCGGACCGACGCTGCTGCTCACGCACGACCCGCCGGGATGGACGGATGACCATGCCGGAAGGAGCGCGATAGGCGAACGTCTCCATGGGAGCGGCGGCGAAGACAAGAGCGATCAGGGCTGTGGCAAAGATTTTCATATATCCCATTCTACGCGCACGCGATTCATCGGTGACACGAGTTCCCGACTTTTTTCAACATCGATGCTAGTCTGGCTCCATGGGAACGCTTAAAGACCGCGTATCAGGTTTCTGCAGGGCCACGGGGCTCACGCTGAACACGGACCTCGGCCAACACTACCTGATCGACGAAACCGCCCTCGAATCGATCGTGACCAGCGGAAAGATCACCCCAGGCGAACTCGTGGTCGAGATCGGCGCGGGCATCGGCGTCCTGACGGAAGAGCTGCTGAAAGCGGGCGCACGCGTGCGTACCGTCGAGTTCGACGGCAGGGTCATCCCCTTGCTGAAGGCCTACGTGAACGCGGCGCAGTGGGAAGGAAAACTGGAGATCATCGAAGGCAATGCGCTCGACGTGCCGTTCCCCGACGAACCGTACAAAGTCATCGCGAACATCCCCTACCACATCACGTCCCCGCTCCTGCGACATATGTTCCTCGAAAGCCCGCGGGGACCGTCATCCGTCTCACTGCTCATCCAGCGCGAGGTGGCGGAACGCATCTGCGACCCCGAAGACCGCGGGCTGCTCACGGTCGTCGTGTCGCTCTTCGGCAAGCCGTCGATCGTACGCCACGTGCCCCCCGCGGCGTTCATGCCGCCCCCGGCGGTGGATTCGTCGATCATGCACATCGAGTGTTACGACACGCCCCTCGCAGACGGGCCCACGATCGACGCAGTGATCGCGCTCCTCAAGCTCTGCTTCGGCCAGAAACGCAAAATGCTCCGCAACACTTTGGGTAGCCTGCCCAACGGCGATGCGCTCATGGCGTCCACGGGGATAGACCCCACCAGGCGCCCGCAAACCCTCACCACCGCGGAGTGGATCACCCTCGCGCGGGCGCGTGCCGCCACGACCGGGAACACCTGATCAACGCTACGGGACGCCATCCGTGACCGATCGCTTCATCTTACCCGCGAACACCGTGAACGGACGACGGTACGGTGGCAGGCCATGCGCATCGATCCCCCGACCATCGCACTCGCCGGGTTCCTGGCCATCACGCTCGTGCTCGGGGCGTGGCGCATGAGCCGCGTACCCGGACCGCACCATGTGGAACGGGCAGGCACGGGAACCATGATCCTCGAAGGACGGATCGCCGGCGCACCGGAGATCGCCGACACGTCGATCTCATACGTCATATCGAACCTCTCGCTGTCGGGAGCCGCGCTCGAAGGCAGGATTCTCGTCCGCGACAACCGCATGTGGCCGCGACATCGGTATGGCGACATTGTGCGCCTGGTCGGAAAATTAAAGGTCGCGGAGCACGAAGGCTACGGCGCGTCACTCCGATCGCGCGGCATCCAAGCCACGATGTTCGGCCCGCGGATCGATGGCATCGCACCCGCTCCCCTCGGCGCGTTCGGCACGCTCGTGACGGTGAAAGAAGCGGTCGAAGGACAAATCCGGCGACTCTACCCCGAACCGCAGGCATCGCTCGCGGTGGGGCTCCTCACGGGCACACGCGCATCGTTCCCTCCATCGCTCACGGAAGACCTGCGCACGAGCGGCCTCACGCACATCGTGGCCATCTCCGGATCCAACGTAGCCATCGTCCTAGCACTCATGGAAACACTCCTGTTCTGGATTCCCCGCCGGTGGCGCCTGTGGCCGCTCGTGGGCGGCATCGCGCTGTTCGTGCTCTTCACGGGCGCCAGCGCCTCGGTGGTACGCGCGGGCATCATGGGCGGGCTCGGGGTACTCGCGCTCCATGCCGGGCGCATGTCGCAAGCCAGGCGCACCATCCTCTGGACCGCCGGCGCCATGCTGCTATGGAATCCGCTGCTGCTCATGAACGACCTGGGGTTTCAGCTCTCGTTCCTCTCGGTGCTCGGCATTCTCGAAGTGTCGCCGCACCTCGAAAAGCTCCTCGGCCGCGTACCGAACGTCCTCGCACTCCGGGAAAGTATTGCCCTCACGCTCTCGTCGCAAATCGCGGCGGCGCCGTGGATCGCCTACAAACTCGGAAACCTCTCGCTCGTGGCGCTGCCCGCGAACCTATTGGCGGGACCGCTCATCCCATGGGCCATGCTCTTCGGGGCGATCTCCGTACTTCTGTCCCCGATCGGCCTGGGGCTACCCGCAGCCTTCGTGGGCGACGTACCGCTCTCGACGATCATCGCCGTGGCGAAAAGCACCGCAGCAATCCCTCTCGCGGCACTCGACGGCTTGGCGATCCCGTCATGGGCGATCGTCACATACTACGCAGCCTTGGTCACTGCACTCTGGAGAGTGCCACGACGCATGAAAAACCCCGCTCCCGTGACGGAGCGGGGTGAACGTTCATACGATCATGCTTTGCGCATCATCGCGTCCGCCGAGAGGCGGCCCGCGCCGTAGGATGCCAAAACGAGCAACGCACCGAGCAAAACGGCGTCGAATTCCCAGCTGGATTGCGCACCCATGAAGGCGCCGCCCCACATGAACTGCTTCATGTAGATCGCGCCGATCATGATGATCGAAAGGCCGAGCGAAGCCCAGCGCGTGAGAACGCCGAGGATGAGCGCGGCGCCGCCGAGGGGTTCCGCGACCGCAAGGATCATCATGACGATGTTCATGCCTTCCGCGGGCTGCGAGAAGGAACCGAACTTCATCATGCCATGACCGACGAACACCGCGCCGATGACGAGGCGAAGCAAGAGCATGGCGACGTCGCCGAACGTACCGAGGAAAGAAAGGGGCATGAAGGAATGGGGAAAGGAACGGTAGAAAGTATAGCACACATGTCATGCGCGGTTCACTTCTACGGCTGATTCCCTCAGCGCCAGAGCGTCACGATGAGCGACACGAGAAGGATGCTCGCGAGCTGGTACCCCACGTTGAACGCGTAGAGCGGAACCGTGCGCTTTTCCCACAGCACGCCGTTCAAGAGCGGCATAGCGGTGAAACCGAGCCACGCCCAGAACGCGACGGAGAAGGCGTCGCCGATCGTCTCCGAATAGGTGATGTACGCGAAGTACGAAAGCACGAACGCGACCACGAGCTGCTGGAGGAACGCCGCGCCCATATAGAAAGGCATTTTCTTTTCCATCTCCTTCTTCCCCCGTTCCATCTCAGCGGGCGTGACGTTCATGAGGCCAAGCCAGACGTTACCCAAGAGCGGTCCGTGGATGAGAAAGCCGAACACGAATGCGGCAACCGCGGCGACGAAGATCGACAAGTAATTCACGGGTGCGTCCATGAGTTGGGTGGAAAGATGGATAAACCATATGGAAACTGCGGCATCGATGCAATTGGCGAACGTCTGTTTCAGGATATAAACGAAAACGCCCTCCGGCTTCCCGGAAGGCGTCGGTCGTACGTCGAAGAATCGATATTAGGCGGCGATCACGTTGGCTGCCTTCAGACCCCTCTCTCCCGTCTCTATGTCGAAGTTCACAGATGCGCCAACCGCGAGGTTGTCGAACTGGCCGTTGCAGGCGGAGAGGTGGAAGAAGACGTCGTCGGACCCTTCGACCGAAATGAAACCGAAGCCCTTGTCGGTCTTCGTCTTGATGATTCCGTTGGCCATAAAAACTGTAGAGAAGAATAAAAACGGACGATAGCCCAGTTCTAGCCTTTCTCCTATGCATTCGTCGCGGAAATAACCGCGCCGAATGACAAAGCAGCACAACATGAGCGGTGCGGCGAACCGCCGATCAATACCGAATCCCCGACACGAGCCTCGTAACGGCATTAACGCCCTAATGCGTCGGCGAGCGGCCATCGTGCCGCTGCGAGCCCTTTGTAGTCTGCGACGTCATCGGGCATGGTTCGAAGCGCCCGTGCCACGCCCGCGCGCAGATCCGGGTCCTTCGCCATGTCTGCGATACGGTACAGCGCGTACCGGATGCAAAACGCAATGCCCGACGCGACGTCCTCAATCGGGGGTAAGCCAACCATCATCTGCCGCTCGACGCGGATGAAACTGTCGTCGAGCGTGGCCGATGCATCGGGCAAGCGCCTGTTCTCAAGCGGATGATGATTCAATTCGGTACTGGCCTTCAGGCTCCAGTCGGCGCGCATGCCGACGACTCCCGGTTTCAAATGGCTCATCGCTCCCCCGATCATACCGCCCATACCTTCGTTCAATCCCGGCACGACCGCGTGGATGTCCTTCAATTCCATGCCCATCTTTGTCTCCGGCGACCACGACGACGGAAAACACACGCACCCGCCGACGAGGCGAATCACGCGGTCACGGGTCGCGCGCATGATCGCGAAATCCGGTTCGATGAGCCGCGCCAACGCCATGACCCTCCGTTGCGGATCGCCCTCAGCGCGGATGGCAGCTAACGAAGCGTCGTCGATGCCGCCGTGCTCGGCGACGTACGCGGCGAATGCATCGAAGTGCGGTTCACCTTCCGGCAACAAACCCACGTGGCGCTCAGGATGCGCATCGAGAATGCCGGCCCGCTCCTCCAAAAGCCCGCCGCCCTGATGCGCGAGGAAATTCCGCGGATACTCAACTTTCCGGTAGTTCATCCGGAATCGATAATCCTCATCGGGCGGGAACATTTTCAGGAGCTCCTCCCGGTCAGCAGCCGGATCGGACAAGCGTTGCATTGGCCTATACTCGTCAAATTCGCCGATGTGTCAATCATTCCGCCCCCTCGTGGAAACACACGCCCTTCGACTGGAAACACGCCTTCCCAGGCTGTATCCTTCGCGGGCCTCTTCGATGGGGCACAGGTTGACAGTTCTTTTGGGGCCATCGTCTAACGGTTAGGACAGCGGGTTTTCAGTCCGCTAATCGGGGTTCGATTCCCCGTGGCCCTGCCATCCGGCTACGCACCCTCGCTATTGCTCGGGACTACGCCGAGATTGGCAGTTTCGGGTGCCTCGGCGAAGTTCGTAAACGAAGCCAGGCCCCGTGGCCCTGCCATGCAGCAATCTCCTGCTCGGAAACAAGATATTTACTCTCTGTGGAGCGT
>DALYDP010000021.1:0-6616 GCA_031973095.1 Candidatus Peribacteraceae bacterium
AGCGCTCCCGTCCTCGGCCTGGCGCTCGATCCCACCGATCACCGATTGTTCCTCTCCGACACCGGAAACAACCGAGTGCTCGTCTACAACCTCGACAGCAACGACCTTCTCCTCGACCTGCTGCCGGACAACGTCCTCGGGCAAACGAACTTCTACTCGAACGCCGCGGCCACCACGCAAGCGGGCATGAACGTGCCAAACGGGCTTGCGTTCGATGATGCGAACAATCGGCTCTTCGTCACGCAAACCACGGGCAACCGCGTCACGGTCTACGACGTCGCGAGCATCACGGACGGCGAGAACGCCGTGAACGTGCTCGGACAGGCCACCTTCACGGCAACGACAGCAGCGACCACGCAAGCGGGCATGAACGTGCCGTATGATGCTGCATACGACAGTGCCAACCAACGGCTCTTCGTCTCGGAAGGAACCGGCAACCGCGTGAAGGTGTACGACGTTGCCGCCATCACGGACGGCGAGAACGCCGTGAACGTGCTCGGACAGGCCACCTTCACGGCAACGACAGCAGCGACCACGCAAGCGGGCATGAATGCCCCGCGCGGACTCGCCTACGACAGCGCCAATACGCGCCTCTATGTCGCACAAGCAACGGGCAACCGCGTGACGACGTACGACGTCGCCGCGATCACCGATGGCGAAAACGCCGTGAACGTCCTCGGGCAGGCCACCTTCACGGCGACGACCGCGGCGAGCACGCAAGCGGGCATGAATGCACCCATGGGCATCGCGTTCGACGGAACGAACAGTCGACTGTTCGTCGCGCAAACCACGGGCAACCGCGTCACGATGTATGACGTCGCGGCAATTACCGACGGCGAGAACGCCACGGGTGTCTTCGGCCAGCAAAACTACACCGCATCGACGGCGGCCGTGACCAGAGACGGTCTCTCGGCACCCAACGGCGTCCTCGCGGATCCCGCGCATAACCGCCTCTACGTATTGGATGGAACGGCGAACCGCATGGTGACATACAACCTTACGACAACCATCGCTAACGGCATGAACGCGACGAACGTGATCGGACAAGCGAACTACGTGACCGCGACCGCCGCCAACACGC
The DNA here is from genome assembly GCA_031973095.1 of Candidatus Peribacteraceae bacterium. Classification (GTDB taxonomy): domain Bacteria; phylum Patescibacteriota; class Gracilibacteria; order Peribacterales; family Peribacteraceae; genus DALYDP01. The sequence goes on from DALYDP010000021.1 coordinate 1,082, forward strand.
AAGCGGGTATGAACGGACCGCGCGGACTGGCATACGACAGCACGAACCAACGCCTGTTCGTTTCGCACGCGACCAGCAACCGCGTGACGACGTATGACGTAACGGCAATTACCGACGGCGAGAATGCGACGAACGTGATCGGACAAGCGGATTTCGTTTCGGCAGGCGCCGCTACCACGCAAGCCGGCATCAACACGCCCGCGGGAATCACCTACGCATCCGATATTCTGTACGTCACGCAAACGACGGGCAACCGCGTCACGATGTATGACGTGGCATCGATCACGAACGGCGAAAGCGCGATCAACGTCCTCGGCCAACCGACGTTCACTGTCGCAACCGCCTCTACCAGGCAAGCGGGTCTCAATGCCCCGAACGGCGTACTTGTCGATACCGATAATAATCTGCTGTACGTCCTGCAATCCGGTGCGCACCGCGTCTCGATATTCGATACCACGAGCATTATCAACGGTGAAAACGCAGTCGACTTGCTCGGCCAATTCAGCAACGACACCAATCCCCCGAGCCCCATCTACGTCAAAGGCACCGCGAACAACGCCGCGTATAAACTCGGTCTTTCCGGCCCGCAAGGCGTCGCCATCGACTCCACGAACCATCGGCTCTTCGTCGCGGACAGCGCGAATAACCGGGTGCTCATGTACAACCTCTCGACCGGCAACGCCGTCGACGACCGGTTCCCCGATGCCGTCCTCGGACAAGCAAACTTCTGGGCAAACGCCGTCGCCACCACGCAAAACGGACTCAGCTCCCCCACCGGTCTCGCGTTCGACTCGGCTCATAACAGGCTCTATGTGTCGGATCTCACCAATAACCGCATCGTGTTTTATGACACTGCAAGCATTACCGACGGCGAGAACGCCATCGGCGTCTTAGGGCAGCCGAGCTTCCTCGTTGCCACCGCCGCCACCACGCAACTCGGACTCTCCGGCGTCCGCTTGCTCTACCATGACACGGCCTCCGACCAACTGTTCGTGGCTGACGCAACGAACAACAGGATCCTGATCTACGGTGATCCAATCCAAAGCCAAAGCGCCCCCGCGGGCGGCGGCGACATGTTCCACTTCTTCGGGTTCTGACAAACGCACGCTCCCCTCTTAGTATTGCCGCGTGCCCTTGAGCATGACAGTGATGCCGCTGCCCGCGAACGTGCTGCCGATTTGATCGACGTCGAGCGTCAGCACGGAGTTGACGGGGATCACCGTAGTGCTGAACACGGCGGCACCCCCTCCCGTGACGGCATCGGCGTCGATCTGCGGACGGGTCGAGAAGATACTTACGCCATCCTTGTTGATATCCATGATCAACGCCGCGCCCGTCGGCGCACCCTTCGCGCTGAGGCTGATGCTCTCGACGATGAGTCCGAACGGCATGGTGATCTGCGGCCCCTTGGACGTGGCAACCGCCTGCGTGCCGTCGAAGTACCACATCATGCCGCCGACCGGCGTCGCCCACTTCGGCGCGTTCGTCCCCTGCGCGATCAACAGTTGGCCAGACAAACCCTTCGCCGTCTGCATGAGCGTGTTGCCGCTGGAGTACACCACGGCGCCGGAGACCGTCATGTTGCCGGCGCGCAACATCGCGCCGGAAATGGTGCCGCGAACGTTCAGCATCGTGGAGAGCGTCGGAATATGGGTATTGCCGTTCTGGATCGTCAGCGCGCCCGTGAGCGTGCCGCCGCTCAGCTTGAGGAAGCGGAAGTCTGCATCGGTCTGGCTTATGCCGGAACCACCTTGGTCCGTCCCGCACGAGAAGCGACCGGTGGTCGCGTTCCAGAGCAACTTGCTCGTGGTGCCGTTTTGGCAATCCGTGAGGCCCGCGCCCGAGAACGACTGCGTGGCGTAGATCGTGACGCCGGACATGATGCCTACGACTTCGAGTTTAGTTTTCGGAGCACTTGTATTTATACCTAATCCCGTAGAAGTGAGGCGCATTTTTTCGGCATCACTCGTTTGGAATATGAGCGCGAAACCATTGAGTATTGTCCTGGAGAGAGTGTCACCAAATGTGATGATACCTTGTTCCTCCGCGGTGTTACCATCCGTCATGCTAATGATCGAAGACTCGGCATTTGCTCCGCCCCCCACGATGCCGGTCGTCCACGTTGTACCGTTTGCAAGCGTCATATCAGTGCCTCCACTGGTGAAATCTTCGCCGATAATGCTTGTATTTTCATCAAGGTGCCATCCGCTAAGGATATTCGCTTCACCGGATGATCCGAACGTCCCGAGGCCAGTATTGTAATGACCAAGCATCGTCGAGGAAGAGAGGTCATCGTTATACACACGGATTTCATCCATGGCACCTGACCAATAACCGTCATACCCTTGCCCCATGTAGAGAGAGGTCGCATTCGCCTGGAAACCGCCTGCGCCACCGGAATATGTAGTGACCTCAACACCGTTCTTATAAGATTTCCACGTCGAACCGTCCCATGTGAGGCCGATATGTGTCCACTCGTCATCTGTCAGCGTGCCGCCGGCCAGGTTGAAGCCGCCATTCACGTACCATGTCATCGTGCCGCTCGCATCACGAAGGTAAATGAACGGGCCACCGCTGCTCAATGAGTTTGCCCACTGCATCATGCCCTTCGTGGTTGCAGAAGCACTACGCTTTGCCCAGAACGACAATGACAGCGAAGTAAGAGCGGTGCCATCCGTAGAACTGCTGATGTATTGACTACTTGCGCCAGTGAAGAGAACGCCCACAAGCGGATTTGATGGCAAGCGCGTGCGGTTGTACCACGTTACCTCATTGTTGACTGCCGAACGGACAATGCGGGAATAATCGCCTGCCACGAAGCGTAGTTCGGGGCTGGATCCGGAAATCGTGAGCGGTGCCGCAGGGGTCGATGTCCCAATACCCACTCTGCCATTCGTGATATCCGTGAAGAGGATCGGCTTAGCGCCTGCTCCCGTGCCTGAAATATTCAGCGAGCGCCCCGACATCGTGCCGCGAACGTTGAGCAACGGCGTCGTCGTCGCGGAATGAGTATTACCGTTTTGCACGGCGAGCACACCTGTCATCGTATCACCAGCAATGTTCACGTAGCGCGCATCGGCATCGCTCATTCCCAATCCCCCTCCCCCGCCTTGGTCCGTGCCACAACTGAAGCGCCCTGTCGTTGCGTCCCAGAGCAGCTTGCTCGTGGCGCCCGTGTCACAATCGGTGAGACCCGCGCCGGAGAACGATTTTGTGGCGTAGAGCGTGACGCCGGAAAGGATGCCCTGGACCTCCACGTCATCGGAAATGATGAAAGCGTTCTTCACGATATTCCATTGGATCGCCTCACTGTTCTGGCCAAAGCGCAATTCCACGTTCGACGCGCCATCGCCCTGGTCGATCGTCTCGAACGATTCGGTATTCACGAAGAGCGTCGATGCCGCATGAACCGTTCCGACGCTATCAAGGAAGAGTATGCATGCAAGCATGGCCGCGAGCAGGCGCGTCGCGGGTACACGCATGCGGGCGAGCAGTCCGAGGAGCCGATGCTGGATGTGCATGCGGCTCATTCGGAGATGCACGAGAAGGAAGACGGCGAGGGGGACTGCGACGTGAGGGATGCTGCCGTGGCACCGGCGCCGTATCCGGCTGCCGCCGTGAAACACAGCAATGTCAGCGCCGCCAACGCGCGCGCCAACGTTTTCTTCGCGGGGCGGACGGACGGGAATGCCGCGGGAACCGAAGCCGGAACGAACGGCTGCGCTTCCTGCGACACGGGATTCGGAGCGATGTCCGCGGCGACCCGAGCGCCCGCCATGAAGCGCTTACGCTTATGCAGCGGACTCTCGGCGAAGTAGAAACACTCGCGTTCGACCACGCGGCCGATAGCGGACGCGGACGCGTGAACGCCGTGGTCACGGAGCAGCAATTGGGAAATCTCCTCCTTGCCCGCCTTTGGCGAAACGACGCGGTACTCGCGAATGAGCGCGACCGTCGACGGTTCGAGCTGCGTTGCACGCACCGTGCGAGCACGACGGCTTTTCTCTTCGAGAGACGACGGATCGGCCGGATCAAACGCGTCGAGCCAGCGACGGAGCGTATTCGGCGCGACATTGAACGCCGCGGCCGCTTCGGCCATGGGAATGTCGCGCTCGAGGTATCCCAGAATGCATTCGAGTCGCAGCGACGCCTTCTCACTCAGCACGCCACCTTCCTTCCAACGACGGAAGTGAGCGAGATGCTCGGTGCGGATATCGGGGTGATGCATTTGTGTGTGTTTCCTTTTTTCGCAGGTTTCGAATCATTATAGCGGAAAACCGACTTTTTCACCAGCATGAACCGAACCTCTGTGCCAAGCATCCAACGAGACCCGAAAGCGCCGTTTAGGGCATACAACGATCAAAATCGTCTAAAAAGGTCATTGAGGCCGTTTTAGCCCCATGATCTTTTGCGCCAGATGCATCCGAACTTTTACGCCAAAAGGCCGAAATAGGCCTACGCGGGGCACTGAAACCCGAACCGTTTGAGAAGGCGCTCATTCAAGCGCTCCTTCATGGTCGGACTATTCGAAAACCAACGCGATGCCCGTTCGCATGTCCGTTGCCCGAATGGGGAAAGTCGGACAGAGGAAGCTGATGACGAACTACTCGAGCGCGACGACGTTCGCGAAGACGACCGAGAGCGCGATGAGGAAGATGACGAAGACGAAGATGCAACCGATGAACGTGAAGAAGAAGATCGGGATAACGACGATTTGCTCTTCTGCGCCGTGTAGCCGAAGCGTGAATCGTTCGCGTAGAGCAAACCCTTTTCGATGGTCGAGGACGGGATGAAGTATCCGGTCACGAACGCACCGTCCGCGTCGACGCCCTTGGCGACGGCAACGCCGATCACCCCCGATTCATTCGCGACCGGACCGCCGGAGTTGCCGAAATCAAGCAGGGCAGACGTCTTCGTCCAACCGTGATCACTCTCGCCCGTCACGGAGCCGGTGGTGGTCATGAGCGTGAGCGACTGTTCGTACGAGCCGCGGTACGGGTAACCGACGATCCACGACGGATCCCCTTTTTGCGCGTCCTGCGCGAATTTCACCACGGCGTGCTCGCACGGCAGGAACACGCGCATGTACGCGACGTCGTCGTCGAGGTTGATCTTCACGTCGCTCTTGGTGATGTTCTTGGAACATGTTTTATCGATCGCGAAGTCCGCACCGGTGGCATACACGCGGTACCAATCCCCGCCCTCGATCACGTGTTTGTTCGTCACCACGATGCCTTCGTCGACGAAGAAACCCGATCCCCAACCCAAAAACGTCTTCGCCTGGTCGTCGGCGTAATTCGCGATCATCACCGTGGCCAGCTTCACGTCGTCGCCGACGGGCGCGTACGCATGGACAACGAAAAACGGCAGGAACATCGATACTGCGACGAATGCTGAGAGGAAGCGTTTCATAGGAATCCATCCTAGCACCACGCAGTGCGAAAGCCCGGAACATTCCCGATATCGACGAAAGCGGCGAATCCTGCAATTCATCCGTTTGTTACGCGAATGCCCCTGTTATAGGCTGTGGGACCA
>DALYDP010000021.1:6716-12374 GCA_031973095.1 Candidatus Peribacteraceae bacterium
TCCTGCAATTCATCCGTTTGTTACGCGAATGCCCCTGTTATAGGCTGTGGGACCATGGACCGCATCCATCCTTTGGCGGCGGAATTGAACGGCACGCTCGCGTCGGGCAATCCGACCGTGCTGTCGATGCTTTCGACGCGCGGCAAAGCGGCGTATTTCCCAATACATGGCATCCTAAGCCAGGCCGCGGAGGCGGACGGCGCGCGCTATAACGCGACGATCGGCATCGCCCTCGATGACGACCTTTCCCCCATGCACCTGACCGCCATCGCGGAAGGTATCGCAATTCCCCCATCGGAGGCGTTGCCGTATACGTCCGCGTTCGGCAACGCATCGCTGCGTTCTGCGTGGCGCGCCCGCATGATCGCGAACAACCCGACGCTCAAGGCGTCCGACGCCAGCATGCCGGTCGCGACGACGGGCATGACGCACGCGCTCTCGATCGCCGCGACACTCTTCCTCGAACCGGGTGCGACACTCCTACTCCCGACGCCGTACTGGGACAATTACGAACAGATTTTCACGGAATCAATCGGCGCCGCACTGAAGCCATTCCCTCTCTTCGTGGAAAAAAACGGACGCATGGGTTTCGCGACGGACGCGCTGCGCTCCGCGTTGGCGAATGGAAACGGACCGGTCGCCCTCCTGCTGAATTTCCCCAACAACCCGACGGGGTATTCCGCATCGACCGAAGAGGCTGCCGACATCGTCGCGGCGATCACGGAGACTGCGGAGCGCGGACGGAACATCACGGTCTTCGTCGACGACGCGTACTTCGACCTGACCTACGGCGACGCGCACGCAGAATCGCTCTTCGCGCCGCTCGCGTCGATCCACGAAAACGTCGTAGCCGTGAAAATCGACGGCCCGACGAAAGAAGATTTCGCGTGGGGGCTGCGCGTGGGATTCGTGACCTTCGGCACGAAACACCTCACGCACGGATCGGCGAAAGCCTTGGAAGCGAAAGCGGCGGGCATCGTCCGCGGCAGCGTGAGCAGCGGATCCAATCTGTCGCAACGCCTCGTGCTCCGCTCACTTTTCAACCCCCGCACGGACGCCGAAAAAGCGGAAAAAATCCGCATACTGCGGGAACGTTTCACCGAAGCGTCACGCCTCGCGGAAGACGAACGGTACCAAGGACTGTTCCGGCCGCTTCCGTGCAATTCCGGATATTTTCTCTGCCTCGCGCCGCACGACGGCATCGACGCGGAGGCGGTGCGGAAATTACTCCTCGCGGAATACTCGACGGGCGTCGTTGCCACGAACGGGTTGCTGCGCATCGCGTTCTCCTCGGTCCCGAAAGAAGACCTGAAGCAGTTGTTCGCCCACGTAGCGGAAGCGTGCTCGCGCGTGTGGAGCAAGGCGCTCCTACAGAAAACCGGCGCGGTGACGGACGGTATCACTACCGACGCGTAAAAACCGCACTTACACGTTTCCCCGCCTCTTTTTCCATCGCTCCTCCATTTCATGCATAGCGTCGTGGTCGAATCCGAAATGGTGAGCGATTTCGTGCCACAGCGTCTCGCGCACCACATGAGGGATTTCCTCCTCCATTTCCGCGACGGCTTCGATCATGCGCGTGAAGAGCGTTATCTGGTCCGGAAGCTCGACCACGGCGTTGCCCTTCCCCCACTCCGTGATGGGCACGCCTTCGTAGAGCCCGAGCAGTCTGCGCCGGTACCCGCGCTGCGGACCTTCCTCTATCACCACGACCACGTCTTTCATGTGGTCGCGCAGTTTCGGGGGCAATGCATCGATCGTTTCCTGCACGATGCGCCGGTATTCGGCCGCTTCCATGTACGCCATCATACAAGACCACACGGATTATTTTCGACGTACGGACCCCGGGCGCTCGAACGCGAAGAAGAATCTTTCGGACTCCGCATTCTTGGCTATACTCGAACGCATCATGGGAATCCGCGGTTTCGTCTGCCTGGCGTTCGTCCTTAACCTCGTGCTGTCGAACGTATGCCTAGTCGGTTCAGCGTACGCGGCGATGCCCGGAAGCGGCGCCACGCAAGAACTACTCTCCCGCGAAGTGCCGATGTCGTTCAACGTGGTGACCTGCGCATGGGTGAAAACGGACGACGGATGGCGACCCGCGGAAGGTTCACCGTGCGCGAGCGGCAACTGCCTCAAGAAAAACCCGCCGGACACGCGCTGCCTCTTCGCCGCCGTCGCGCCGCACGTGCCCGCGCAACTTCCCATCCCCTTGCCCGTGCACGTGGATGCCGCATTCAATCGGCCGCTCAACCCTCCCTCAGCCCACGAAAGCCCGCCGCCCTACCCGGGGCTCGCTTCGACCGTCCTGCGGATGTGATGCGGAAGCATTGAATGCATCCGGCGCGCGGCGCCTGTTTCTTTCTTTTGCTTCCCTCCTCCCCATTTCCTATGGAAAACACGTCCTCCAACCCTTGGTTCGCCGTCTCGACCGGCCTCGTCGGCCTGATCGTGGGCTACGGACTCAGTACGGCCGTTGCCGGCACCCCGATGGCACCGTCCGCCCCCTCGGCGCCGAACGCGCCCGTGGTCGCGGATGAACCCGTTCCCGCCGGCGATCCCGCCGATGCCGACGACGATGCCGTGAAAGGCGATCCGGACGCGACGGTGACGATCATCGAATTCACGGACTACGAGTGCCCGTTCTGCGAGCGCCACTACAGCGACGTGCTGCCGGACATCGTCAAAAACTACGTCGATACCGGCAAAGTGAAGTACGTCGTGCGCGACTATCCGCTCAGCTTCCATCCCGGCGCACAGAAAGCGGCCGAAGCGAGCGAGTGCGCCGGCGAACAAGGCAAATTCTGGGAAATGCACGATAAGCTCTTCTCCACCCAAGGCTCCTGGGGCTCGGACCACGTCGCATCGTTCAAGAAGTACGCGGCCGACTTGGGCCTGAACGCATCGACGTTCAACACCTGCCTCGATAGCGGCGCCATGGCAGCGGAAGTGAACGCGGACCTCTCGGCCGGTTCTGCAGCGGGCATCAGCGGCACGCCGGGTTTCTGGATCGTCTCCGACGACGGCCAATCGCAATCCGTGAGCGGCGCATACCCGTATGCGACGTTCCAGGCGGCGATCGATTCCATGCTCTGATTCACTTTTCCGAAGACCGAAAGACGCCCGTGACCCGGGCGTCTTTTTTCGAAAATGGACGGCCATGGAATATGAATACATTTTTTATACAAAATATACGCATGGTCACCATTCGACGAGGGAAGCGTCTGCGCATATCCTGCGAACCATGCGCCGCACCCTCCCCCTCGCCTCCTCCGTTCTCCTCGCGTCGATCATGCTTGTGGCATGCACGCAAAGCACGGAAGCGCGCCTGTTACGCGGTAACGCCAAACCATCTTCGTCGGCCGCGTCTTCGGCGCAAACGCGCAGGGCCGAACGTTTGGCGGAAGCGGCGAAGCGCCCCAAAGTCGAACAACCGAAGGGACCCGGCGTGGCACTGGCGGAATACGACATCCCCGTGCTCGTGTACCACCACGTGCGTACGCAGGAAGGATGGGCGAAGAGCACCTGGAGCTGGAAGATGACGGTGACGCCGCAGACCTTCGAGAAGCAGATGCAGTGGCTTGTCGACAAGAACTACACGACGATCACGCTCGACGAAGCGGTCGCGGCGATCCGCGGCGAAACGTGGCTCCCGGAAAAACCGGTGGTCATCACGTTCGACGACAACAACCTCTCGCAATACGACGTTGCGCTGCCGATCATGGAAAAGCATGGCCAGAAAGCCGTGTTCTATCTGATCGCGAAGTACCTCGACTCGGCGAACATGGTGAACCGCGAGCGTGCGCTCGAGCTGCAAAACAAGGGACACGAAATCGCCTCGCACACGATGACGCACCGCGCCCTGCCCGGCCTGAACGACGCCGACCTGACGTGGGAACTCGAAGAAAGCAAGCGCGTGCTCGAGGAACTGACGGGCCGCCCCGTGAACCACATCGCCTACCCGGGCACGGCGCACAACCAGCGCGTGCGCGACGCCGCGAAGGCCGCGGGGTACGTGACCGCGACGATCATGGACCCGACGTACGTGGATGAAACCGACGACTGGATGAAGTGGCCACGCATCATGATGACGGACGATACCAATCTGGAGAAAACTCTTCCGTAAGCGTCGCCCTGAGCTTGTCGAGGGGCTCGAAAAAGTCCTTCCGTAAGGTCGACCCGCGTCGGGAACGCGAAACGAAACGAATGAACGTTCAACGCTTGGAATGATTCACGATCACGCCGTTCGAGAGCGCGCCGTTCGGGATGATCGCCGTGCCTTCGCCGTGCTTCAACACCGTGGAAAAAATTTCGATCCGCAACACTTCGCCACGCTGGCCCTGCGCCTCGATGTCATCGCCGACCTTGAAGGGCTTGAACGCGAGGATAAGGATGCCGCCCGCGAAATTACCGAGGCTTCCCTGAAGGGACAGACCCACGGCGAGGGACGCCGCGCCGATGAGCGCGACGAACGACGTCATCTGCACGCCGACCATGGTGGCGACGGTGATGACGACCATGACCTTGAGCACGATGCCGACGAAACTCTTGAAAAATCCCGCGAGCGTACGATCGAGGCGTTGATGCTGGAACGCACGATCCATCGCCTTCGTGACGAGACGGACGGAGAAGAACCCGACCCACAGGACGACGAGGGCGAGCAAGACCCGCGGGACGTATTCGATGGCCATGGTTCCGAGGATTTCGAGGTACTTGATCGCGAGCGCGTTGAGTTGATCGGGCGTCATACGCGCCAGTATAGCCATGAGGATTCGTCGACGCACGTGTTACCTTTGCCCCGGCGCCCCGTAAGTATTGGTGCAATTGCACATCCGCGGATGCCGATCCTTCCCCGACGCGTATGACCCAAGACTTCGACGCGCTGTACACGGCGAACGTCGACTCCATCTATCGGTATTTGTACCGCCGCACGCTCGACCGCATGACGGCCGAAGACCTGACGAGCACGACCTTCCTGAAGGCGTTCGAAAAGTTCGACCGCTTCGATCCCTCGAAAGGCACGTTCGGCGGCTGGGCGATGGCGATCGCAAAGAACGTCCTCAACGACCACTTCCGCGCGCTCAGGCCGCAGGAAAACATCGACGATATTTGGGACCTTTCGTCCGACGACGACGTCGCCGGCCGACTCGAAAACCGCGAAGCCCACGCGGAACTCCGCGACGCGCTCTCGACACTGCCCAAGGACAAACGCGAGATCGTGCTGCTCCGGGTGTGGGAAGACCTCTCCTACGCCGACATCGCCGCGCTCACGGGCAAAACCGAAGGCAACGCCAAGGTGATCTTCTCGCGCGCGATGAAAGACCTGCGCGGTATCCTCCCGCTCTCCTCGCTCCTCCTGATCCTCTTCCCCCCGTTCCGATGACCGCTTCCCCGCAATCCCTTCTGCAGGAGCTGTACGAGATCGACCCCTCGCTGCGCGAGCACGAAGCTGACCTCGTTCCCCTGCTCCGAACACTCCTCGCTAACGACCCCGCCCAGAAGCCGAGCGCGACGTTCGTGAAGAAACTCCGCACAGAGCTCGCCACGCGCGCCGACGCGTCCATGCGCGGAGCAGTCGAACACGCGGTATCGTACGAGTCGCCGTCCGGATTCTTCTCCCGCTTCGCCTTCGCGGTCGCTGGCGCCGTTGCAGCCGTG
>DALYDP010000022.1:0-2840 GCA_031973095.1 Candidatus Peribacteraceae bacterium
GGATAGTCTTTACCGCCTCTTCTTCGAGTGCGTCCGCCCATTCCGCAGCGGTTTGGGGTGAGCCTTTCATCTCCCTGATCGTATCGCATTTCGGGAAAATGTCAATCACGTGTAATGGCTCAATACCTTCGCATCACCCCTGCGTACGGTATGGACATGCCTTACACCACCAATCCGCACCTTCCTCGTCTGCGTCTGGAGGCAGCCAGGCTCGTTCTCAACGAAGGTTGGAGCACTCGGGAAGTTGCCCGTCACACGGGTTTTAACCAAAGCAGCATCGTCCGCTGGGTGAACCACGTGAAGCTGCATCACGTTGGTCATACCATTCCGACGAAAAGTTCCAGACCCCATTCTCATCCTGCATCATTAAGTCATGAAATGGTGGAGACTATTCTGGAGTACCGACGAACACACCGACGCTGCGCGCAGGTGCTGCACTACCTCCTGCAACGGGACGGATACGACGTCAGCCTCGCGAGCGTGAAGCGCGTATTGCAGCGGGCAGGAGTGACCAAGTATTCGAAGTGGAAGAAGTGGCATCGGTACGAACCGAGGCCGTTACCCGAGAAACCAGGTGTGCTCGTGGAAATAGACACCATCCATGATGGACCGACGACGGACAGGATCTACATCTACACGATGATCGACGTTTGTTCGCGCTGGAGTTACGCGGAACCGTTGGATCGCATCAGTGCGGCGGCAAGTTGGAAATTTGTGGAATCCGCACGGGAACAGCTTCCGTTCCAGGTACAACTTTTGCAGTCCGACCATGGTAGTGAATTTTCAAAACACTTCCAAAAACAACTCCTCGCCCATGACATCCATCACCGCCATACGCACGTGCGCAGCCCGACGGAGAATGGACACCTGGAGAGATTTAACCGAACAATCCAGGAAGAGTGTTTAAACAGAATTCCAAAAACGCTGAAGGCCTACAAGAAAGCCATTCCGGAGTATCTGCACTTCTATAACACCGAAAGGCCTCATATGGGTCTGGAAATGCAAACTCCTCTGAAAGTGATGCAAAGCTATTGAACTCTATTCATCACGTCATGCGTTCGTCATTGCAAGCAGCACCGCCGAAAGTTGTCCGATCAGGAAAGTAAGATATGCAATGCGGAGGAGAAGGTACTTCGGTGCGACAATGCGCGTCCCCAAATGGTAGAGATCGCGGACGACGGCCTCCGCCATCTTCTCTTTGTCATTCAGCAATTCCTTCATGAGGCGCACGTACGTTTCCTCGTCCAAGGTGCTGAACTCGGCGTAGTGCAGGATGTTCCTCGTGCCGACTTTGGACCTCAGCCGCTTGGGATAGACGCAGAAAATGCACAGCGTGATAGTCAGCAGTGCAGTGACAATGCTTAACAACGCAGCGGCACGGAGATCGCTGGTCTTCATTCCACTGATCGCCAACGGTACCAGTACGGAGTTGAGCAGTATCAATCCTTGCGCACGCGTGTCCGACGACGTAATGAGCGCGGTGTTTTTGGCAACCGTCGAGGATAAGACGGATCCCCGGAAGAGGCCTTCCCATCTTTGCTGTTGTTCCTCCATGTCATGAGTATACCAAAAGACCCCTTTGCAGGGGCCCTTCGGTCCTTTCTACCTCCACGGTAGTCGATGATGTGCGTCCGTCTCCCGAGTCACCGGGAGGGCAGGACGCGATGTTGGGGGCTTCAGCGCTTCATTCCGCGGAAGGCGGAACGCGCCGGAGGCGTTATTCCTTTCTCCTCGGCGATCTCTTCCGGCGTCTTGCCGGATTCGAGCGCTGCTTTCAGCTCCTCCTCGGTCATGCCGAGTTTTTCAGCGAGATCATGGGGGCCGTGTCCGCCCGGTCCGTGGCGGCCTTTGCCGCCGAAGGGCATCATCGCGGTTTTCAGTTCGGGATTGGCTTCCACGGCGGCTTCGATCGACGCGCGCATCGCTTCGTGCGCGGCTTTCACCGCGGCGTTGCGTTCGGTTTCGTCTTCGATGTCGGCAGCCGCTTCGAGGGCGATGCGATGGGTTTGGATCGCTTCCTTTTGGATGGCGACGAACGCATCGACGTTGAGCAGGAACGCGTTGTCCTGGTCGATCATGACTTGGACGTCTTCTTGCGAGAGGGGAGCGCGCTCGCCGTGGAACCCTGGACGGTCTTTGAGGTTTGGCCGCGCGCTCATGGCAGTCGTGGGAGCGGACTGTGCTCCCGCGATCTGCGCGATGACCGGGAACGCGATGGCGAGGGCGGAGATGCCGGAGACCGCGCCGAGGGTGAATGACTTTTTCATGGGTGATGGGGAAGGGGAAATAGGGAGAAAGAACGGTGCGTCTGTCGCGACGATGATCACTGTACGCATGGTCAATTAAGGGGGGATTAACCCTCAGCTTTGCCCAGCCAGACCGGCAGATGTCGTTCGCACGGTTATTGGTCCGGTACGATTCCATGCCAGAGTACCGAGAAGCATTTCGTCACCGTCGATCAAAGCTTTTTTCTTTGCGCGTGACCAACGCTTGAGCTGCCTTTCCCTGACAGTCGCATCATGAGTTGACGTGAATTCCTGAACGTATGCCAAGCGAACGGGGCGCCTGCGATAGGTGTAGCACTTTGTATCGCCTCCAATCGAATGCTCGTGCAAACGACGTTCATAATCATTCGTAATTCCAATGTAGTAACTACCGTCACCACATTCGAGGATGTAGACGTACAGATGCTTCATGCTGACATGAAACCACGTCGCCCTTCGGCAGGCTCAGGGTGACGTGGTTGAGTTTATGGCAAACACCCCATACGTCATGGTGAGCTTGCCGAACCATGCGTACCGCGCCCGATCAGAACCTCACCGTGAACTCCGAACCTTTCC
>DALYDP010000022.1:2940-12365 GCA_031973095.1 Candidatus Peribacteraceae bacterium
CGAACCATGCGTACCGCGCCCGATCAGAACCTCACCGTGAACTCCGAACCTTTCCCGACTTTGCTGCGCGCGGAGAGTGACCAGCCGTGTAAGTCCGCGATGCGCTTGCTGAGCGCCAACCCGAGACCGAGGCCGCGGTTGCCCGTGGAGCGCGCGTCGTCTTCCTGGAAGAACCGGTCGAAGATCTTGTCGATGGATTCCTGCGCGATGCCTTTGCCCGTGTCGACCACGGTGAGAGCGCTCTTCGTCAGGGTCACGGTCACCGATCCTCCCGCTTTGTTGAATTTGATCGCGTTCGCCACGAGGTTCGAAACCACTTGTCGCGCGAGGGGCGCATCGGCGTCGACCACCACGCCCGACGCGATCACCGTCGCGATGACGACCTGCTTTTCCTTCGCCGCGGGTTCGTGCTTGGTCGCGACGTCTTTCACGAGGGCCGACATGTCGACGCGCTCTTTCTTGAGCGCAAAGGCGTCGAGCCGCGCGAGCTCGAGCAACCGCTCCACGAGCGTTCCCATATGTTTCAAGTCGCGCTTGGCGCTCGCAATGAGGTCTTTGTTATCGGCTTTCTGCAGTGCCAAATCAAGCGATGTGCCGATGGCCGTGAGCGGCGTGCGCAATTCATGGCTGGCGTCGGACGTAAACTGTTCCAGCCGGCGCACCATCTGCTCGGCGGGGCGCAAGCTGCGGCGCGCGAAGAAGACCCCCACGACGAACGTAAGGCCAGAGATGCCGGCACTCACGAGCAAGAACAACAGCACACGCGCTTCCAAGTCGTCCGGCGGCGAACGGTCGGCGACTTGCAGGTAGCCGATCACCACGCCGTCTTGGGTGAACGGCGCCGTGAGGATGTCGTACGATTCGCGTCCGCGTTCGACCGTCGTGATTTCACGCCGCGGGTTGAACGGCACGTCGTCGTACAGCGTGCCGCTGAAGAGCGTGGCACCCGATGCGTCGGTGATGCGGATACGTTCGCGCTGGTACGCGGGGAGCGCAGGCGCGGTGTCGAAACGATCCGGTCGATTGAGAATCTGCATCAGTTGGCGCTCGAGCCTCGCGTGTGTCTCACGCCCGCGCTGATACGCGTCGGCAGCCAAAAAAACCGCCCCCGTGACAAGAAGGAGCCCGAACACGAACGCGGTGAACTGAAGGGCGATGGCGTAGCCGATGCGGCGGAAGATCATGATTTTCATGCGGTCACGTTACGCCGGAATGCGGTAACCCGTGCCGGGAACCGTTTCGATGGTACTCTTTCCTATTTTTTTGCGCAGGTACGCGATGTGGACGTCGACCGTCTGCGAAAACATGAGGCTGTCGGTGTTGCCCCACACATGCGCGAGGATCGACGGCCTGTCTTGCGCCATGCCCTTATTGCGCATGAGGTACTCGAGCAGTGCGTACTCTTTAGGTGAAAGGGTAATCCTCTTTTTGCCTTTCATCACTTCGCGTGTATTGGTGTCGAGCGTGATCGATCCCGCGGTGAGCACAGGGGATTTCTCCGCGCCTCCCTGGCGACGGAGCAACGCCCGTACGCGGGCGAGCAGCACGTCGAGGTCGAAGGGCTTGGTCAGGTAGTCGTCCGCGCCCAGGTTGAGGCCGCGGATCATTTCTTCCTGCTTGCTACGCGCGGTGAGCATGAGGATGGGAGTGTTCTTGCCTGCCTTTCGCAGCATGTCACACACCATGTAACCGTCCATGCCCGGAAGGTTGATGTCGAGGATCACCAAATCGACCTGTTCGGTCATCGCGATCTCCAAACCCGTGTTGCCGTCGTGCGCCACGACCACGGCGTACTGCTGCATCTCCAAGAAGGTTTTCATGTTGGCCGCCACGGTTTCGTGGTCTTCGACGATGAGGATGCGCATGCCTTCAGTATACGCCGAAAGATTAAGGCCGGATTAATACCTTATGCCTATCTTATGAAAATTTTCAAAATCCTCTATAATTCAACTGACTACCGGTTTAGTCGGTAGGATTGATCGTTGACATCCAGCGCGCACGCAAGGCCGAACAGCCTCGCGTCCGCGACGTCGAGAACACTCGGCAGAATGCTGAGAGCTTTCGACAGGATATAAAGCGTGATGTCGCCGCAGATGCTCATAGGAGTTCGGTCGGCATTATAGTTATTCTACGGTGCAGCCCTGCAAAGGGGTCAAGTTGTCAGTTAGTGACTGACTCTCGCGTAGCGCCTCCCACGTGTGGATACCGTAATTCCCGGGGGCGCTACTTTAAGTCAATTATGAACGATTTATTACTAAGCGAGTGGCTGGAAGACATTTCACACAAGCTTTGTAAGCGCCAAAAGAAAGCAGATCCAAAAAAAGCTAGGCACTTTTATCCACACTTAGATTTGAGAATCTCAGCTTTCGACGCTTCGAAACTCGTTTCAGATCCTGCAATCGTAGCAAAACATGTGTTCCTTCCATTTCTTCGTGAGGCAAAGAAAGTTAGGAAGCTTTCATTGGCAACTAAGGGGGTTGTAAAACCTAAGTGCCAAAGCACTGCGTTTAAACCAAGAAATATTGATAAATCGGCCCACTTAGATGCGTTTATTTACTCATGGTATTCCTTTCAGCTGCAAAAGATTTACGATGAACTTTTGGAAGAGGAAGGAATTTCAAAAGAAATTTTAGCTTATAGAGAGCATAAGTATTTGTCGGAAGGCTTGACTCGCGGAAAGTGCAATAATCATTTTTCAGCAGAAGTATTTAATTTTGTTCAAAGCATTGGACCATGCACTGCTCTTTGTTTTGACGTTAAGGATTTTTTTCCTTCGTTAAAGCATGAATCCTTGCTTGATCTATGGAAAGATCTTTTGCATGTGGAAAGATTACCAGCGGATCATTTTAGAGTTTTTAAATCTATAACTGGAACAACGTATATTTGGGAAGAACAGCTTTTGAAACACTTAAGTATTTCAAAAAAGAAGGCCCAAAAGTTGCCGGTGATTTGTTCAATGGAGACATTTAATAATAGCGTTAGAGATTCTAATCTAATCAAATACGATCATAAAAATTTGCCTTGGGAACAACGCCTAAAATCTGGCAGGGGCATTCCTCAAGGGTCTGCGATGAGCGGGTTACTTTCAAATTTATACATGCTGCCGTTTGATCGGCACTTAATAAAGGAAACTCAAAAAGTGGGTGGCATGTATCGAAGATATAGTGATGACATTATTTGCGTTGTCCCAAACTCGAGTGCATCTGATTTGGAAAAAATTATTAGAAATAAAATTAGTGAGCCTATGTGCGACTTAAGATTAAGCGATGCAAAGACAGAGATTATATATTTTGAAAATAATGCTTCTGGCTTACTTAAAAGCTTTAAGCTTCAAAATACAAAAAAACTATCTGCGCAGCTGCAATACTTGGGCCATGCCTTCGATGGTCAAAATCGCTCAATTAGATCTAAAACTGTAAGTAGAAACGTGGGGAGGATGCGGCGCGCAGTTAAAAGAGAACAACTACATCAGGCGAAAAGAATAAGACTCAACCGAAAGAAAGGGATAACTTCTGAAATTCCGCTGAATTTAGGAAGAGTGTTTAAAAGGTTCTCAGCTCAAGGAAAAAGCAACTTCTTCAGTTATGTAGATCGTGCGCAAAAAACTATGGGCAATCCTCCTAGTTTTAAAAGACAAAAAAAGAATCTTAAAAAGAAAATGTTACCTAAGAAAAAATCTTAAGCTTTTCGCTTCAAATTCCTCACATACAACTCCGGCGCATCGAGGAAGTCCTTCGTCACGCGCTCATGCTCGGTGTCTTTGTACTTTGTCGTCGAGATGCCGTCCTGGCCGAAGCGCTCGATCGTCGCCGGTTCGTAGGCGAGGAGGATGGGGGAGTGCGTGGTGATTGTGAGCTGATGCACAAAAAAAGCCGCCGGTCTCCCGGCGGCGTGCGTAGAGCCCTTGTGGGGTTCTAACGCTTATAGGTTCGTTTCGGCTTCGCCCCCTTCGGGGGTTCGATTTGCACGAGGCGCGGAGGGATCACCTCCGCGATCGCCGCATCGGCGTTCCCGAGCCGCTCGCAGGCGGCAAAAAGTTTCTTGAGAACCGGCCAGGGCACGTTTGCCCAGTGGCCGATCACCTCGACCTTGCCGGCCGAGGTGATCCACAGGACTTTCGTCCCCGGGCCCGCGTCGGCCGCGGTCGCGCGGCTGACGGCCCAGACCCCCCACTTTTCGAACAGCGCCTGCGCGCTGAACGTCGTGCGGGGATCTTTGGCACCCCTCGGCTTCGGGATGTTTTTTTCGGGGAAGGACTTCCCCCAGAGGGCGCGGCGGATAGCCTTCCATCCGCACGTTCCGACCCAGCGGGTATCGCAGCAATGGTGTTGCGAGCTAATGCTCTCGAAGAGCACCGCGTCCGGAAGGTTCCGGGTCGCGGCCCGGAAGAGCATCAGCCCTTCCGTGCCAGCCAGGTCACGCAGAGTGACCGGCCGCCCTGCTTGCGCGAGGCGCCGCTGCTTGCGCAAGCGACGCTTCTCACTCTTTTTGAGCCTGTACCAGGCCGGCGGTCGGCGCCTTGCGTCGGTGTCGTTCCATGCGGGGCGACGGATTCCCCAGAGTCCATCGGCGAAGCGATAGACCTCGCCGACGCCGCTCTCAATCAACACTCCACCTTCTCGCGTTCGATTCTGAGTCAACATCTGACACTCCTTCTTCCTGGGATTGCGCCCAGGCCGCACTGTGTTAGCAGCATGACGGACCTCCCGTCATACTGTTGGTGGCAGCAGGGGGTACCCCTTACGATCTGCCGGTGGTTTCAACGAACCTAATTACATATAGTATCTATTTACATATTTTTGTCAAGTACGACAAAATCCACCTAAATCATGCGAAGAACGTAGACATAGCCATGTCGAACTACGCCAACTTCTCTCAATTAGCCTCGCCTAAAAAGCGAACGAAGAACCCCGCGGATGCCTGATCTGGTGGATGCGACGGCTTCTGTCGCAGCAGGTTCCGCAGGACGCTCCGCGGGCGCATCGACTGCCGTCACGGGTGCGCGTGCCGCTTCCGCTCGAACTCGCTCCATCCACGACTCGATCTGCGATGCTAGGAGCTTCGGCTGGTTCCCAGCGCGGAATGTCTCCGCCTCGCGCAACGAATCCGATCGTGAAAGATCGTAGCTATACTGGGTAATGCCAGATGCTCTTTTGACGTCATCAATGACGTTCTTGATGGCGCTCAGTGCACTATCGCAACGGGCTTCATACATCGCTTTCAAGCCGTCGGCGTTGCGATAGTTTACGAGCGTATTGCGGAGAGAGTGCATGTTGCTGCGAAGTGCGTCGCTGAGCACGTTCCAGTTTTGCAACGACCGAGCGCAGTACGTTGCATCCTGCGAAACTTCCTGCACATCGACGTTCGCTCCGCCGGAAGAAAGCAACGAAATGAAATTTCGCGTCTGTCGAATCGCGTTCTCGCGATCCTCGGACCATGCGGCCATTCCTTGTTCGGTCTGGGGATAGCGGAGGGTCGGCGCAAAGGAGAGCGAGCGAAGCGCAGCGACGGACGCCTCGCAGTCTGCCATGATGGTTGAAAGAAGCGTTCGCATCTCTGTCGAGCCTGTCGTTTCCGTCGAAACACTCTGCGAATCCACCATCATCCACGGCGCACCTGGTTTCGTACGCACGTACGCGTCGATGTCGTCCACAAGGGGGTTGCGCAGCGAGGCGACGGCGCTTTCGATTTCCTGCGCGCGCTTCGCAATCTGTGCTGCCTGGTTTGCCCAAACATCGCAATAATTTTAGCGGGCAGATTGTCAGTGGTGAGCATTTGATCTTTCATAAAAATATTATATCACATTACATAAATTCTGTACATATTTACGGAAACACATGATGGTGCTGAAAGTTCATATATGTCAATGAATGTGTACATTCACGCAAATTCCCCGCCCCCTGAAGATGGGACTCAGAATGGCAACCCCTTGCTTCCGGATTGACCGATACTATCATCGGCAACCCCGTATGGGCCTGAACTTCTATTTCGGCGAGACGAGCGACGATGCACCGGGCGGTGATCCGCACGGGCACCGGGCTTTTCTCTTCGAAACCCTCCGCGAGCTATCCGACGTCGCCGAAACGCAAATCGTGGGCATGAATGGCTATGCGGATATCCGCATACGGTTTCCTTACGACGAGATTCGCAGGATTCAGCACAGTATCCGCGAAAACGTGCCACCCGAACGCATGAGAGATTTTATGGGTGTCATCGAAGGGCACGAACGTGAAACGAACGAAGAGAATCATCGCATCAACGGGCGCGCTGATGCCGCGGCACATTGCGTGCTCGCCATTTCGCTAAGGCTGAACAGCGCTGTTCGCGCGCTGCTGATCTCCGTGGCGACGGGCAATGATCCCATCATCCAACAGGACGAATTCACATCGCGCCTCCACGACCAGGCGATCGACGGGATCATTGCTGAAAGTGTCAAAAGCGACTTCCTCGATGAACATCCCGAGGACGCCATGGTGACGGAAGAAGAGGAGGAAGACGAGGATGAGCCGTGGAGCGAGGACATGCATCACTGGAAACCCGACGACGATAGCGAAGAAGATGAGGACGACGAAGAATCTTTGGACGAGAGTATCGGACTATTTTGGAGCACGCCCGCCCCGGAGGAAATCGATCCTGAAACGGAAGCACTGATCCTCGCAGAAGCGGCCGAGGTGCCGGTGGACATGGACATGCTGATCCGGTCGTATCGAGAAACGCAAGCGATCCTGCAGGCGATAGAAGGGGATTCGGAGACCTTTGAGTTACGCCAGGAATACCACGAAGTGATCCTCGCCGTCATGCAACACGTCCATGATGCATTCGACGGCAAAACAAACCTCGAGTGCCTTGTCTACGAGCTCCGGGGCGACAAGGTGCTGCAATTGATCGAATCGTTGAGCGACCTGGAGCGGACGGGGTGCATCGACAGCATTTTCCATAATGTCGCCGAAACCGCCCTGATGCAGGTGCAGCTGTATTCCGACATGGTGAATTCATGTTCAATCGACGACGAGGAGGAGAACGAGGCGAGCATGGAACTCACGCTTACATTCATCCAGCGATTGCGCGAGCGTCTACACTTCGCGTGATCCACGCAGGAACAACGAGAGCCTGTATGCACTCGACATTCCCCCAGCACTATGCCGCACGATATTCCCGACAGCAGGCTTGATGCCATCGACGACACTCTCGTCGACATCGAAACCCTTGCCGAAGGCGTCGCCGCGGACATCGAGCGTGATGCCGAAGGGTCGATACCCATGATAGAGGGCGCCGTGCGACGCGATGTGTTCCTTGCACTGGCGCGACACCATCGCGAGGGATTGTCGCCATCGGCAATGCTGCATGCACTCAAGCACGCCACGATCGCAGAGCACATCGAATTGATCCATCCGTTGCGCAGGACGGCCTTCGTCGCCAGCCTCTACCGATTCGTCGCGGCGGAAGCGGCGATGTCCGTGTTGTCGAACGGGGGAAATCAGCTCGACATCTTGCACTCACTCGCCCTGCACCTCGATGCGCTCGCGGAACGACACGATTTCGAATCGCACGACGCCGCGACGGTCGTCATAGCCGA
This sequence comes from Candidatus Peribacteraceae bacterium, assembly GCA_031973095.1. Lineage (GTDB taxonomy): Bacteria > Patescibacteriota > Gracilibacteria > Peribacterales > Peribacteraceae > DALYDP01. The sequence continues at coordinate 10,517 of DALYDP010000022.1, forward strand.
TCGCGCGCGTGACGAACATATCGATCTCTATGCCATGTGCCGGAGTTTGGGTGACGGCAGTTTTTCGGGGCCCGACCAGGACGAAGGTCTGCCCTCCCTCGAGCGCACGCACGCGATGGAGCTGCGAGCGATCCTCCTCTCGTGCGCGGGGCCACTGGGAGCGATGCCGACGTTCGACAACCTGCGTCGATTCCTTTTTTCGGGCGACCAGCTAATGCGCGGTTGGGACGATGACTGCGTGACGTGCATTCTGGTGCTTGCGGCGGAAGCGGCGGTTAGGCGAGTGCTGCCGAACGCCACCTGCCAAGACGTCGAACGTCACGCGTATGCGCTGCTGGAACGCTGCGGCGCGTGCGATTGACCGCGACGCTCAGCGAACGTTTTCATCGACATTCGGGTTAGTTGTGCGAATGGCTATGGAGGCGTGAAGCATTTAGCGCACGTCCGCCACCAAGTCTGCAGCTCCATGTAGTACGGGCTCAAACTCGAGCGCGACCGACTTCGGCAGCTGGCCGTACTGCGCAACCTGAAGCTGCTCGCGCACCGTTCCGTCGGGCATCGTCACGCGCTGCACCCATGCCACCTCACGGCTCGTAAGCTTCCTGCCCATGACCGGCTCCGCGTGCGTATAACCGAAGTACGGCCCGTCGAGCGACACTTTACGGCTATCGTCGATACCATAAATCGTGGAGTAGGCATTGTCATGTTCGTCCGTCTTGCCAAGGAGAACGAGCGGCCCCTGGGTGTCGTTCTGGAACGTCATGTCCTGCTTGCCGGGGAACACGGTGGCGTCCATGCCCATGCCATACTGCTTATAGTACGTCACGTAGAGGCTGTGGCTCTTGCGGGAGACAATCGGAAGGCCCGCCGCCATGGCCGCGCGGTACACCGTCGTGGCGCCCTGACAGATGCCGCCGCCGGGGGCGGGCTCGAGATCTTTGCCGTTCACGATGATGAGCGAGTCGTACCAACCGTTGGAGTACGTGACCGGGCCGCCGAGCGTCGCGTTGAACGAGAACGTCGATCCTTGCGGGATCAGCACCCCGTTGGCTTTTTCATTCATGGCTTTGCGGACGTTCTGCTTGCGGCCCCACGGAGACGTATGGAACTCGGAGCGTCCTTTGCCAAGCTCCGTGAGCACGTGGGTCGTGGATCCGTCGTCGTAGAGCACCGCGCCTTTCACATGCTGCACGGCGACCGTGACGCTATCGCTATTCTTCTTGAACGCATCAACCACCGCGTCGGCGATCTTCGCCGTGTCAAACACTTGGCCGTCTTTCGGCATGCCTTCGACCGTGGCGCGGATGATTTTGCCCTCGGATTTGGCTTCGACGACCGTAGCGAACGAAGGAGCGCTCAAACCGTCGGGAGCATTCTGGGCGAGGTGCGCGTCGATCGCGGATTCGTCGATGGAGAAATTCGGTCCGCCTTCGAGCGAAAAAGCGATCCACTCCGGGTAGCGACCGAGCGAGACGGTCCACGTCGACACCTCGGCATCCGTGGATTGGTCCCGGAACGACACCGTGATGGAGCGGGCGAATAGCGCACGGCGGACCCGCACCGCGTCACGAAGGTCGGAGAGGGAAGGACTTGTATTAAAGCGACGTTCGATGCGCGACTGCAAACGTGCGGCGACCCGCGTGATGCCGTCATTCTGCGTAGTGGCAGGCACATTCTTGGCATCCGTGGAAACGCGTGACGGTTGGAGCGCGGCGGTCTTGGCGTTGACGTGCGCGAAGGCAGCCGAGCCCGAAGCGAGCGTGGCGACGATTCCAAATACCGCGAGAATGTGTGTGTGTTTCATCGCGTTTATTATATCATAATTCCTGTATTTTGCAAATATCAGAAA
>DALYDP010000023.1:0-3051 GCA_031973095.1 Candidatus Peribacteraceae bacterium
GCCATTTCTTCGGCGGCGCGGCGATCGAACTCTTCGAATGCGGCGTCGTACCGCGCCTGGCGGGCAAGCTTCTGCTCTTCCGTTTCACCGGCGTACCGCCCTTCGAGGAGCGGCAATTGGGACGACACGAGCTCGGGCTCGATCTGCGCCATGAGCGCGTCGTAGAATTCATCGCCTTCGGGGAGGAGGGGAGCGGATTGCATAATGGGCATGTCACACTGTCGGTACGTTCGTGGATGCAGAGAAGTAATTTTACTCAGAAGACGATGTGCCAGGTTCGTTGGATGGCTTGGAAGAAGCGGAAGGAGTATCATCGTCATCCGGTAATGCTGGCGTTTCGGGCTCCATCTCTTCCATATCCCTAAGCTGTTGCACTAGTTCTTCAACAAACTTTATATCTTTCTGTTTCCGCGCGATGGCGAGGACTTGCTTCGCGTACGGACGCATACCCGAAATATTTCCTTTATTGATGGCCATAAGCACGATGCCCGAAGAAAGATCACCCAGCCGAAGTGCCCGCTCCAGGAGTGAGCGCGCTTCCGTCGTTTTGGAAATCGATTGAAGCGCAAGCCCCGCCTCGAAAAGCGTCCGCGTATCACGCGGATTTTCGTTCACGAAATTCGTAGCGACCAACTCGACGTCAACCGTGCCAGGCGTATATCCCGCGTTATAACCGAGCGCGCCGGTACGTTGATACTCCCCTTCCCGTTCTGCATACCGGCGAAGCAACCGGACGCTCTTGGTCGCAACCGATGGCAAGATTCGTGCGCGGTAGGTTCGCGCCCAACTGTCACCGCCGGTATCGAAAGCATCCAACGCGTCCAAGAGACTCACAATCTGTTCCTCCTTCAAATTCACGATTTCACTCATACGTTCATCCAATACGCGCATGTCACTTACTGTCAGCTTCCGTCCGAGCACCGACGAAAGCGGTGGCAATTCCTTTTTTTCGAAAAACGAAGGCACGTCATTGATAAGATCTTCGACGGTCGCATATTCTTTCGATACTTTTCCATAACTAACGTCCGAAGTCCGAGAAATACGAATGTAATTTTCGTCGCGGCGCAGCAGATCAATCTCGCCAACCGTCTGGCCACCTTCAACCGTGAACGATCCACTCTCGTTTAACGTCCAACCACGCTGTTTTGTCAACGACTCCGGAGCATTGAAATAGTTCCGAAGCTCACCCATGACGCGCGTGTTTCGCTCGCTCCATTCCTTCATTTTTTCGGTCACGGGCTTGCCGCCAACCTTTTTCTCCAGCGCACTGACGACTTCGTCAAACGTGGCGAAAAATCCAAGTGGATCTTCATTCGGCTGATAGCGACCCTCAGCTGATGAACTCACGTAATGGTAACCGTCCGGAGAGAAATCCCATAGGTAGTATCCATGCAGCTCATCTAATCTGTGGATTTGGAGCGAATATTTACTGCTCGACAAGAGCAAGGTCTGCGGATCTTGCACGTCCACAGAAAACCCGCCAATAGCCTTGGGAATCTTGGGCTCAACACGCAAACGCGTTCCATCGATGGTAAATTCCACGGGCATGAATGAATTTACGCGGATATTTAATTCTCGACTCTTGCCATCAAGCTTCAGCAGGCAGTCATTATCGGCAACCTCTCGAAGGACCATGATGGTATCGCCATTATTAATCGGAACTTCCCTTTCAATCGTATGGCCGTTCAGCGTCCGCGTCACGGTCTCCGCTAATTCCCACCCCACAGGCAACGTAAACATACCCTCACCACCGACCGGCAACGACAGCACTTGCACGGCAGTTTCACCTTCGGCACTTTCGGTATTAGAGTTTGAATTGGGTGCCGATTCGACCGGTGTTGCCGGCGCGGCGGTCGGGGAGGGAGCTGGCGTCACGGGCGGCGCGGCATTGGGCAAATCGGTCGCGGGAGCGGGAGCCGGGGAGGAAATCGACGCGCGAGCTTTCGGCATCGTGCGAATGATTTTTTCGAGGCGCGCTTCTGATTCATCCTCTGTCTCATCCTTTTTCGTGGTGAAATACGTCGGGCTAATGCCAAGGTGCTCTTTCAACAACTTCTCCATTTCTCCACCGGGCTTCGCGTTCATAAAGACAGCTTCAACCGTTATGCCTTTTTCTACGCATAGTTTTTTGATGCGCTCCAATTCTTTTCCATATCCATCGAAATCCATTCCCAGCTTTTCACTTTCGTCCAATTGACCGTTAGTTATCCACACGATCCGCTGACCAGACTTGTACGAAGCATCATCCGCCACGGCCTGAGTCCACAGAAGCTGCTGATGATGTTCTTTGGCACTATCAACATTAAGCAAAGCCTCTAAATTGGACTTAATCCCACTCGGATCCTCAGTAGAACGAACCGCATCCTGCTTTTGAAGTTTCGTGCGATCCCCCGTTCCGATATGCATGGGAGCCCTATCCATCACGTAGAACGTCGCCTCTTCGAGTGAGTGACCGTCCGTCTTGAACAGTCTCCGAATCGCACTGCGCATGACATTCACCGGGCGCTCCGTACCGTCGCTGAATTCCACGTATTCATGAAGAAACGTAGGATCGGCGATGACCGTGAGCTTCTCCGCTTCCGGTCCGCGCTCGTTCGTTTCGGCAGCGGCTTCGGGGGTGAGAACACCTTCCACGGGTTTTGTCGCGGAAGCCGGTGCAACGGATCCGCGTTTTCCGACTGCGGCGCGCACCGCGGTGACTTTTTCGCGCATTGCCTTCAAGCGCTGCAACTCCTGTACGTCAGACATCGCGTCTCCGCCCTTCTGGCGGAACGCCTCTTCGAGCAGCTCCGATGCCTTTTCAATCTGCGCGGCGGTGGACGTTTTTTCGTCAAGGTTACCCACTGCCGTATTCACCGCATCGTTGAACGCCTTCATGAGCGCTTCCCTCTGTTTTTCGATCGATTTCATTCGCTTGGCAAGGCGCTGCGGATCCGCATGGAACACCGCACGAACCATCACATCTTCGTCATACAATAGCTTCGACATCTGTTTAAATTTCGCAAGATCAGGAGATAATTTCTTTCCGATAATCACCTTCGCTTCCACGTC
>DALYDP010000023.1:3151-5502 GCA_031973095.1 Candidatus Peribacteraceae bacterium
GCCACGATCGCTTCACTGATTTTCAGCGGATCGGTTCCAGCTGCTTTCCGTTCGATCTCCCAACGCTTGTTGATGATCTCCCACTGTTTATTTACAAGATCATGCAAGCGCTCCGTAGCGAAATCGGGGATATCCGACTGCAATTTCCACAACGCTTTGCCTTCGGCACGAATGATCCCGAGCGCCCAAGTGCATTCATGAACACCTGAAAGGGATTCCACAATCACTTGATCTGTTGCGTCTCGAAGCGGGTCAATGATCGCATGGCACCTTTCGGCAATGATCCCCAATCCAACCCCGGAGCCCTTCAGTTCACTCAATCGCTTACGAATGCCATCAGTTTGCACCATGTCTTCGAGCATAAACCGCTCGCGCTGAGCGGCAGCCAACGCTTCATGCGGATCCTTCACCGCATTCGTATTCTTTTGAAGCAATGCCGCCAAGGCTTTCTCCGCATCGGCACGCCCCGCCGTAAGCATCTTCAATTCATCGGCATCTCCACCGTTCTCGACCATGGAATGCTGGGCGCGCCACAACGCCAAGACGTGCCGACGCCGCAACATCACATCCTCCTCCTGGTTTTCGCAGAGCTGTCGCAACACCTCGTTCTTTGCGATGAGCAAATTACGCATGCCCTCACGATCAGGCATCGGAAATCCAAAATCATCATCGTCAACCGAAAAACCCTGCGCGGCCAATCGCTGCCGCACATCGACGACGAATGCCTCTTTTTCTTCGTTCGATGCGCTTTCCCAAACATGATTCACGAACAAATGCGATCCAAGCGCATCCATTGATTTCAGAAGATCATCACCGACCTTTCGAATGGCTTCTGGCGCAAGTTCCGTCCCGACGACGGCATCCCACTTTTTCCGCAACACGACAAACTCCGCGGTTTTTTCACTCGTCTGCTGCTTACTCTTCTCGATCACCGCGCGCACTTCTGCCTTGATGCCGTTGAGCATCTTCGGAAGCTCCGTGCGTGCCATGCCGGCGTACACGATTTGCCTCGCGAATTCCCGTTGCGCATGCGCCGGGACGCGCTGCACGGCTTTTCGCAGCTCTTCGGGAACCTTCAACGGCGATGCGTTCGGAGCGAACAGTTCTTCGACTTTTATCCCCTCCGCAATGGTCGACTTGCCCCACTGTTCGCGCATCGCTCGATACTTCGCGACGATGGCGATCAACGCCGCTTTCTGCGGACCGTCGCGCAAGATATTCGCGCGCTGCAATGCCGAAGACAACTCCGCGTCGATCAAACGATCCTGTTCGATCACGTACTCCTGCAATTTCTCGCTGCGCTCTTCGTACGATTCGAGGCTACGGGCATCGCGTACTTTCTCCCGATCGAGCCTCCACCCATTGGCATAGGGATCCGGAATATAAAATTCGTTTGGCCGCTGCCCGTGCGCGCCGGGGCTTTGGGGCGGGAGCTTGTCGGGCAATTCGGAGAACTCTTCCACGGAACGCGATGCGCCCCCCGGAGTGCGAGACCGGAATCCCGTCGGCGCGGCGCTCTCGGAGGAAGCGAACGTGCGTGCGGAAGAAGCAGCGGAGCGATCTACAACATCGGATTTCTTCAAACCGTATGCCGACCACACGTCATCCGGCACGGATTCGCCGCGCTCGTCAGCATGCGCAAGGACGCGCCATTTGTCCTCACGCGGCAATTCATGGAAAAACGTCGTCTCCCATCTCTTTCTACCTTCGGCTATTTCCTGACGCAGGAGATCGATGTCCGCATTTACCTTTCGATCGGACGCCACAAATGCAATCTGCAGGCGCGCTTCCTTTGCAGCATTGATTCCGGCCTGCGTCCCATCGATGTAATTCCCGTCGACAACTGCGCCCCTGGCGCGGGCACTGGCAAGGTGCGACTCGTAATGCAATTGTGACGAAGATGGAATCGTCCGACGACCCGTGTCACGCTCAAGATTTTGAGCCCAACGTAAACGCTGTGCAGCACCACTATCAGTAATAGGAATCCTACTCCATTCTTTACGATGACGTTCTTGCATCTCTCTCGTATAGAACTCATTGCTTCGCCCTGATTGCGATGATCCTTCCGGGCCATGTGCATACAATACACGCCGCTCTTTTTCAGAGACGTCGGTTCGGCCGAAACACGATCGCAGGCGAGTACGCATAGTGTGGGTTTTTGGTTTCTCCTTATTGTATCAAAAAACGCCGTTTTACGCAATACAGGCGTCTCTACGGCCTTACCAGGTCGATCCCGACCCCGCGAACGCGCCTTTCACCCGCGAAACGCCATCCGTGACCTGGTTCACCCCCTCCCCCACCTCGTTCGCGCGCCTGGCGGCCTCGTCGATGGCGCCGCGCACCGGGGCGAT
>DALYDP010000023.1:5602-11703 GCA_031973095.1 Candidatus Peribacteraceae bacterium
CCACCTCGTTCGCGCGCCTGGCGGCCTCGTCGATGGCGCCGCGCACCGGGGCGATTGCCCCGCTCATGGTATCTTGGACACGGTCGGACACGGTCGATACGGCATCGGAACACGCGGAAAGGGGCGGCAACATGCTGAATATGCAAAGAATTGCCAGGGCTTGCCGCGGCGTAGCAACGCGAAGCCGGGTCATGCGAGGTCAATGTTCTTTTTTTCGTTGAACACTTTATCGAACGAACCGGCAGCCGATTCGAGAGCGCGCTTGAGGCGCTCCACTTCGACATCATCGCCATGAATGGACGACGAGGCGTTCTTCAGCGCATCGCGTTCGGACCCGGGAGCCGCGACGTTCTTGATACCCTGCAACGACGCGTGGAGCACGATATACGCGTCACAGGCGTCGCACTTCAGCTGCATGATGAGGAAGTCATCGCCGGTCAGACGGACGGATCCGACTTCGACCGGAACTTTCTCTCCGCACTGCGGACAACGCATCTGCTGACGGATGCGCTGGAGGATGTGATGAATGGTGTGCGGGTCGAACTCCATAGATCGACGACAGTGTACCACGGAGTCGCCATGATTACTACCCGAACGACGCCTTTCTCCGTACAATCGACACGTGACCGCTTCGCACGTCAAGATCGGCCTCCTCGCGCTCTGCATCGCCCTCTTGTTGGGAGTACCTGCGGCATGGCTTTCGAGCAGCCGGAAAACGCCGATGCGTGAAACGACCATCGCGGTCGAACACTCCGCTCCGGCAACCCTGCGCGTCGCGCGCCTGGCATCATCCGGCGCGAACATCTACGAAATCGCGTTCACGGGCAGCGGCACGATGGCCGTGCACTTGCCATCGTCGTGGAAACGGACGGAGGTGCGCGGTGCGCCGATCGCGAGCATGGTCGCCGAACAGCAGCAATGGGACTACGTGCGCTGGACCATGCCCTCGGGCGCGACCGCGCGTTTCGAAACGCCGAATCCGGGACGCGTCACGCTGCACAATCCGTCGGGTATTCCGCTGACGGTCACGGCGGTCCGAGTAGATGTGGAACGACGAGAGCGGCAAGAAGACGCCATGATCGTGACGGATGATCCGTTCGTGCTTCCATGAATTTGAGGCCGCCGAAGCACAAGCGTAGAGTCGCGCCATGACGGATATCACGATGCACATGCTTCTCGAACATCAGCAAGCGATGAAGATCGAACTACTCCAACAAATGCGAGACATGCGCAAAGAGCTTGTAAACGAATTGCGGACTGATATGAGGAACATGGAACGGCGCTTGACGCGACAGATCGACGGGATCGACAAACGACTGGACGCCGTGGAAATCGAACATCTTCCTTATCGAGTGAAGCGCTTGGAAATGCAGGCGGACATAGCGACTGCCGCGTAACCATGGAACTTCTCCCCCTGAAAACACCGATTCTTGCGAAAGGCGACGATCTCGCCGCGGCACTCAAAAAAGCGGCAAGCGATCCTGCTTCGTCCGATGGGCTACGCCGGACAGACATCCGCGCGGACGACGTCGTGGTGATTTCCTCCAAAGCGGTCGCCACGTGCGAGGACGCGTTCATCGATTTGACACGCATCGGTATTTCGAAGCGAGCCCTTGCAGACGCCGAAAAAACTGGACGTACGCCGGCGTTTTGCCAAGCCGTGGCGGACGAAACGGCGCGCATGAACGGCCGCGTGGTCGGGCACTGCCCGGGTGCCATGCTCTGCACGCTGCACCCGGCAGACGGCATCTGGATCGTGGCGGCCAACGCGGGCATGGACCAATCGAACGTCCCGGACGGCACCGCGCTCGGATGGCCGGTGGACTGCGCGGCGAGCGCGAAGCGCCTGCAGGGTGAACTCGGATGCGCGGTGATCATCACCGACAGTTGCTGCACGCCGCTGCGCGCGGGCATCACGGCGTACGCGCTCGCATGCGCGGGCATCGACCCCGTACGCGACGAACGCGGCACGCCCGACCTCTTCGGCAAACCCCTGCGTATCACCCGCGACAACGTGGTCGACGAACTTTCCGCCGCGGCGAACTTCCTTATGGGTAACGCGGCGCAAGCGACGCCTGCCGTCATCGTCCGCGGACACGGATTGCCTTCAAGCGATTTCGCGGGTTGGGTACCGACGTTCCCGCCGGAGGAGGATCTGTTTCGAGACGTAGTGCATCTCTAAAAACGCGCCGAGACGAAAGAAGAAAGTAGAGGGTAGAAAGTAGAAGATAGTACGGTATGCACATGGAACATGTGCCCTACGATCAACTGTTGATTTAGCAAAAAGGAATGGACCTTGCCGTGAGAATGTACAAACTGACCCGCGCATTCCCGAAAGATGAAATGTACGGACTAACGTCACAATTGCGACGATCATCCTCATCCATTCCGGCGAATATCGCAGAGGGCAGCAAGCGAGCAACGAAAAAAGATTTCGGCCAATTCATTCATATAGCACGCGGGTCATTGGCCGAAACGGAAACCCACCTTCGGCTTGCCCAACGGATCGACCTCCTTATCCTTGATGACTTACAGGCGATATTAAGGGAAACAACCGAGTTATCGAAAATGCTTCGCTCTTTTCATCAATCCCTTTTGTAAACATCTACTACCCTCTACCCTCTGCTCTCTACACTCTCGTCGCTACCCGCCTTTCTTTCATCAATGCCCATTCCTCGATATACCATCACCTGCACGAGCAAAGAGCTCATCGCCAAGGATACCTACCAGCTTCGCTTCACGCGGCCGGAGAGCTGGAATTTCAAGACGGGGCAATTCATCCTGCTCGACGTTCCCCTACTCGATAATCCGACCGACATCCAAACCCGCGCGTACTCGATCGGCTCCGAGCCGGGCGAAGGAGACATCCTCCTCGCGGTGAAATTGAAAGCGGGCGGACGCTCGAGCGCGTGGATCGAAAACGCCGTGAACGTCGGCACGCACGCGACGATGCAAGGGCCGTTCGGGAGCTTCGTTCTGCCCGCGGTCAGCCACAAACCGTATCTGTTCCTGGCCACGGGCGCGGGCGTCGCCCCGTTCCGCGCGCAAATCCGCGAACTCCTGGCACGCGACGAGACGCACGCGATTGACCTCGTGTTCGGCGTACGCGACGAATCGGAATTGTTCTGGATGGAAGAATTCAGCGAACTCGCACGGACGCACGAACGATTTTCGTTCCATCCCACGCTCACGCGCGGCGGCGACGCGTGGACCGGCCACCGCGGACGGGTGCAGACCCTGATCCCCCGGGTGACGCCCGACATCGCGAACCGCATCGTGTACGCGTGCGGCAACCCCGACATGACCAAGGAAGTGAAGCCCCTCGCGCTGGAACAATGGGGCGTGCCGAAGCAGGACCTGCACATCGAGGGCTTCATTTGATCGAATGATTTCGGCTTCGTACGGGGCTCTTTCAGCATTTTTCCGTGTAATTGACAAATTTACGTTAAAGTTTACTATAACCTACTAAACACGAACTTTCACACCAACGCGTTTCACCCCACGTATCTCGTTTTTCCGGTGTCACCGGACGAGTCATACGCGAAAGCGCTGTATCTTGTGCGGGGACTCACAAGGGAAAGCGGGATCGCGTGGGGGGACTATCCAAACCTATTTTGAAATCTTTTGGAGAATGAACCATGTACCGTATTTTCGCCGCGATCCTCGTGATCGCAACGCTCGCAGTTGGCCAGTGCTCGTCCGAATTGTTCGGGTGCGAGAACTGCGCAAGTGGACGCAGAACCGTGACCGCCGAAGACCTTCGGGTGTTCGACGAACTGATCGCAAAGCAACGCATGATAATCCTCGACGCGGCTAGTGACAAAAAGCCCGAGCTCGCGAAAGACCTCCGGGAACTGACGATGTTTCGCCAGCGCCTGGAAGACTGTGCCGCGTGCCCGCTCGTCGACACCGATCGATCCGCACTGGAATCGATATTGAACAAGCGGGCCTCGAGTCTGAACGATGAAAACGACATCCGCCTCTACGAAGGACTGTCGTCGCTGCTCGAACGCGTCCGTCAGTGCGTGGCCAATCGGCGCAACCGCACGATCTGCGGCACCTGCCGCAAGATCCCGTGCTGCTGCACTAAGAAAGCCCCGTGCTGCGAAAACAAGCCCGCCTGTTGCGACAAGAAGCCCGTCACCCGCAGCGTCTCGTCGTCGTTCGACATCACGAGCCAATGCGGAACACGATTCCACAACCAAGAGACGGTGACGAACGGCACGACGCAAGAAGTGCAAGACGCCGGAGAGCGATCCGACATGCGGTTCAACGCCGTAATCGGATCGCAAAGCTGGGGATGCCACGTACGGCCGACGGTTGTCGTGCAAACGCCGGTAAACACGTGTTACCGATACGCACGCCCGAACGATTGTTACCGATACAGCTACGACATGCGACCCATGCCCCCTGGCTATCCGACCGGCTATGCGGATACGCGGAATCCCGTGATGGTGGTGCCGCCCGGCACGCCGAACCCGGGATGCAGTTGCCCAGGACATCGCCCCGGCGAACCGTGCCACTGCGGCCCGCACTGCCGGCAATGCCAAGGGGCATGCAACGCACGGTAGGCGTAAAAACGTGTTTTTACCTTCAAATTCCTCTTTTCAACGATAGGCGCGGAAGTCCTCCCACGCCTATTTACAATACTAAAATGTATTGTATAATGTATTTAGCCGTTCCTTCACACCTCTGGAGACAGATAGGTTTTACGAAGGTTCGGCGTCGAATAAACAGTTTCGTTTTCGTTCTTACGCAAGGAGATCGTGTTATGTGGATGATTCTTGTTCCAGCCGTGTTCGCCGTTTTGTTCCTGCTTGCCTTCGCGGCGGTCGCCTTCTTCAACCCCACGCACGTGGTGGAAGAAGAAATCGACGCGCAGGACACAGGCGGCAACCTCGTCAAGGTGAAGGTGTCGAAAACCAAGGTGAGTGCGCTCGGCACTACAATGGAAATAGGAGGTCTCATCCTCCTGCCATTGCTCGCAGTCTGTATCTTTGTCCTGGTGGTCGACAGCGACCACCTGGTCCAGACCCGGTTGGGGTTGTGGAAATTGTGCCGCGTCGGCAATCCGGACGGCGTGCACGCCGTGCTCGACGCGCCCGACGAACTGACCGTGACGAATGGATCGAGCCAGGTCACGTTCACGATTCCCAAGGGGGTCGATCCCTTGTGGATCATTGTCACGGTGAAACGCGAGACGGATGTGGATTCGCTTCTCGTTCCGCTCGACGCGAGCGACGACGGGAAAGTGACGTTCACCCACGCGAAGATCAAGGAAGCGGACAACGTGAAGGCGATGTACGGAACCGCAATCGGGCCGTCGGCGGAAGCCGAATGGAAAAACCCCGCCGCGTCCCCGACCATCCCGCCAGCGACTGAAACGATCAAAACCGAGTAAACCCTGCTTTCCCGAGGAGAAGCGGCTGAACCGGGATGCCCCACGGTATCTCGGTTTTTTTGTACACAGCCATCATTCCCCCTCCGCCGTTCCGTTGAGACGGCCCTTCGACGTGCCTGAAGCATCTTCATTAGGAGAGCCCGACCGTAAATGCTCCGCGGAACCGGACGCTTCACCGTTCGTGGATCCATTCGCATCGCCGCGGGGCGATCCGGATGCGGACGTGCGAGGAATGCCTAACTCGTCTCCGAACGGCGAGAAAGACGGAGTATCGGACGCGGGACCGGAACGGTTATCGCGGGGGGCGGAAAAACCGTTGTTCACAGGTCCACGAAGAACACCTTCGACAGGCGCTCTATAGGAACGAAGACGAATGGTGCCAGTGGGTGCGTCGGGCACGTTGCCGGATGCGTCACCTGCGAGCATGCCGGACGGACGATCGGATGCGGCGCCCGAACGCGTACTGTTCGGCACGCCGGAACGGCTGTCGAATCCTCCGCGGGTACGGCCATCCGTCGCGGAGCCGGCACGAGGAGCATCTGGACTTCCGGCACGTCCGCTGGGTGCGCTGCCAGAAACTCCGTCACGTACGGAACCGACGCGTGCATCGAGCGCTTCACCAACGCGTTTTTCGCGCGGGCCGGGGGCAATGTCATCGCTGGCGCCACCGGCGGGATCATCACGAACGGAGCCAGAAGCG
>DALYDP010000024.1:0-6620 GCA_031973095.1 Candidatus Peribacteraceae bacterium
GGCCGCGCGATCATCGCGATCCTGGAGAACCACCAGAATGAAGACGGCTCCGTAACCATCCCCAAGGCCCTGCGCCCCTACATGGGCGGGCAGGAGACGATCGTTCCGCGCGCATGACGATGGCGGAATCACAACCAGGAAAGGCGCCGTGGCAACTGGCTGACGAACCTGAACAATTCCTGGGAATTAAGCCGGGAGAGCATCGCGATCCGTCCCCGGGCGAAGCCATGCCCCGCTGGCCCGAAGAACGATCCGTACGGCTGCGCATCCGCACAGTCCTCGATGTACACACCGGCGACGTGCGACTGATGAACGATGACGGCACGCCCTTGCCGGAAGGCGTGACCTTCCTCGATTGATTCCATGACCGACCCCCTCTTCCTCATCGCCGACGACAGCCCGGAAAAGATCGATTACCTGCTGAAGGCGATCCACGCGACGGAGTGGGACATCGAAGTGGTGACCGCTCTCACGACGGAAGACGCGTACGAGACCATGCGCAAACGCCGCGTCGATTTCGCGTTCATCGATTACTACATCCCGAATGACAACGGCCCGCACATGATCGCTCGCTTAAAAAACAGGAATCCTGAGGCCAAAATCGCCCTCGTCAGCAGCAGTAAAAAGGAATCGAACCTTAAGGAGGCGCTGGAGGCCGGGGCCGACGCGACGATCTGCACGAGCGACCCGGCGCACGTGGTGACGGCCCAACTCGATAGGTTGCTGCGGGAGTGGATGAGCGTGTCATGGTGAGGTGCGAGCGGCGTGATGGTTCGTGGTTTTTGCTGATGCAAAAAACGCCTCACCATGACACGCAGCCGCAAGCCACGAACCATGACGATGGCATGTATACTTGAACGGTGAACATCCTCTTCACCCCATTCGACTCCGCTGCGGCGTCGCTCATGGCAGGCTCATACCAGTTCGCATGAAAATTCTCTTCACACGTTTCCCGCTGGAGAGCATCCCCGACGGGGGAGCGGAACGGCAGGTGATTTCTTTGGCGGCGGGTTTGGCGGACAAAGGCCACGTCGTGTCGTTCGCCGGAAGTTGCGATGCCCTCCGTCCGGCATTCCGAAAGGCGAACCTGCCCGTGGTCGATCTCGATATCGGCCCGCCACCGGTCTCGAAATTCGCGATCGCGCGGTTCATGGTGAAGAAAAAAAAGATGAAAGCCGATCTCGAAGCGATGCTCGCGGGTTTCAAGAAACTCGACGTAATCGTGATGCTGAGCCTCACGGAAAAACTCCTCCTCACAGACGTCGCCGCGAAGCGCGGCATCACCGTGGTGTGGATCGAGCACGACCCGGTCGACCGCTGGCTGACCAAAAACCCGTGGCTCAAGCTCCTCAAAAAACAGGCGTCGTACGCCACGACGGTGACGGTATCGGACCTGAGCCGCGACCAATATTTGGACATGGATTGGAACCCCAAGAAAACCGTCGCCATCCCCAACGGCATCGACGACGCGTGGTTCAAGGAGAAAGCAAACGACAGGGAACCCGGCGACACGTTCCACCTCGGCTACGTGGGGCGCCTGGCGGAGGAGAAAGGCGTGGATCTGCTCCTGCGGGCGATGGGGAACGAACCGCACGCGACGCTCGACATCGTGGGCGACGGACCGGAAAGAACCACGCTGGAAAAGCGCGCCGACAGGCTTGGACTGGGACACCGCGTACGTTTCCTGGGACGCAGGAAAGACGTGGCGCAGTTCTACCGCCAGATCGATGCGCTCGTGCTTCCGTCCAGGACCCTCGACCCCTTCGGGATGGTCGTCGCGGAGGCGATGGCGATGGGCGTGCCGTGCCTGATCACGGACGCGTGCGGCATTGCATCTTGCCTCCACGCGACGAGTGATGTCGTGGTGGTACAACGCGACAGTGCCCGAGCGCTCGTAACCGGCATCGAACGGCTGCGCGATCCCGAAAAATTCCTCTCGATGAAGAAGAGGGCTGCAAAAGCCGCGAAACAACAATTCACGCTTTCCACCATGGTCGATCGCTACGAAACCTTGTTCACTGAACGGACGGTCCGCGCGTAAGGGGACATTCCCCGTTACCGACGCCGGATTCGCACCTACCCTATTTCGCATCCCTTATGTGTGTCGCCTGCGCAGCTATCTCGATCCTCCCGCTCCTCGCCCCTGGCATGGGCGATGCACATGTCGCGCGCCATGCGTTCGCGCAACCCGTGGATGCGGTTTCAGTGACCCTGCCAACGAAGACTGCCATCGCGACCGTGCGCGGGCGCGAAATCGACGGCGATTGGACCGCGTGGGAAGCTCTTGCGGTGGATGACGAGCAAGACCCCGGATTGTACGAGTCGAACCTCGTGCTCTTCCCCGAAAAAGTCTCGGCGATCGAACTGCGCGGAACGGCCGCGAACGCCCCCGTGCATCAGATCCGCGTCGACGACGCACCGGCCGCGTACAGGGTGGCGGGCCCCGACTTCGGCACGCCGAACATCCTCTCCCGGGAAGACTGGGGCGCCGATGAAGAGCTTCTCTACGTGGATGGTGAACACGTGGCGCCTTTGCAAGACCCATCCGAATCGACGAACGACAATGGCACCGCGCCGACACCGTCCACCGCAACGCAACGCGAAAAGACGTGCGCCGACTTGCAGCGCGACCACCCCGATGAATTCAAAACAGTAAAGAAAACCACGAAAGGCAAAAACGGACGCGATCTGCGATGGGCACACACGTACAGCAAGGACATCGACCTGCTCGTGGTGCACCACACGGCCGTGGGGGTGGCGGGAGACAAGCGCAGCGGCGCCGAAAAAGTGCGTGCCATCTACCAGTACCACGCCCTGAACCGCGGCTGGGGAGACGTCGGCTACCACTACCTCATCGACGATGACGGCCAGATTTACGAAGGAAAGGCGGGGGGAAAATACGTCGTGGGCGGCCATGCCTACTGCAACAACGTGAATACGATCGGGGTCGCATTGCTCGGGAACTTCGAAGAAGAAAAACCGACGCAATCGCAAATGAAAGCACTTCAATGGCTCCTGGACGATCTCGCGGACAAGTATGACCTCGACGTCGGCGACAACGCCACGTACCACGGCGAGACGTACTCTTCACCCATCCTGGGCCACGGCGACCTGCTCTCCACGAGCTGCCCGGGTTTTTACATTCGTAAAACCCTTAACCAGGTGCGTGACCACGTGGAACACGGCGACCTGACCGCGTCGATCTCGTTCCCAAAGAAACCGATCACATCGACGAGTTCGAAATCGTCGAGCAAGAAATCATCGCGCTCATCGAGCTCGCGCTCGGTCCGCGGCAGTAGCGCACCGTCGTCCAAACCCATCGTGCGCGAAGGCATCTCCGTCCTCGGCAGCGCCACGCTCGGCGGCCGTCCCGGCGGCGAAGTGCCGTTCTCCGTCCGCTACACGACGGGCGCGACGGGCGCGAAGGCCGGCGACCGCGTCGCCAAAGTCGTCCGTTCCGACCAATCGATCGGCGTATGGCAAATGGTGGACGGGGAATACGTGCCCGTGCGCGGTGACATAACCGTCGAATCGTCCGTGCCGCGCAACTCGACCACGTCCATCCAGCTCAAGGTGCAAATCCCGCTCGGCCGCGACGGCTATTGGATCACGATCGGCGGAACGAAATTCTCAATCCAACCGTCCGGCCGCGCCACGACGCCGGGCAGCTCGTCGTCGGTGCGTTCGCGCCAATCGTCGTCTTCCAGCACGAGCATTTCACGCAGGCCCGCTCCGGTACGGACGTCGTCGTCTTCCCACGTGCCTTCATTCTCGAAGTCATCGATCACATCGAGCAGTTCGCGCTCCAGCAGCCGCTCCGCTGTCTCGGGCCGCGGCCCCACGATCAGGATCCGTCTCGAATCGCGTGACAAAGACCTTTCCTCGTGCGATGACGCGGACCTACGCGCACTCAAGCCCCTCTATCGCGGCACGCTGCGATGCATCGATATCGACGGTGACGCGGCGATCGTGAACACCGTGGCCATGGAGGACTACCTCATGGGCCTGAGCGAAGAACCCGACACGGAGCCGTACGAAAAGCAGCGTGCCTTCGCGATCGCCGCCCGCACCTACGCCGCCCACTACATGGGCGATACGTACCGCAAATTCCCAGGCAAGCCGTACGACGGCAGCGACAGCCCTGCGATTTTCCAGAAGTACACCGGCAAATCGTTCGAAAACAACAACCCACGCTGGCTCGACGCCGTCGCGGACACGGCGAATATCGTACTCACGAAGAACGATCAGATCATCCGCCCGCCGTACTTCAGCAGCGACGACGGCCGCACCAGGGCGCCGAGCGAAGTCGGGTGGGGAAGCTTCCCCTTCGCGGAGATTTTCACCTCCAAGCCGGACCCCTGGTGCGAAGGCATGGAAAACCGCGGCCATGGTGTCGGCATGAGCGGCTGCGGCGCGGAAGGCCAAGCGAACGAAGGCGCCACGGGCGAGGAAATCCTGGAGTACTACTATCCGGGCACCACGCTGAAAAACGTTTCGTCGATGCTCGACTGACGCACGGCGATCAGCGCACGCACGCCACCACGGACACACCTTCGGCCGACGTCGTCTCGGCCTTCGAGAGGCGCAAAGACGCGCTCACGCCCGCCACGATGGCGATCGAGAGGAGCATGCCGGCGAGGAAATGGCGGGTGTCGCGAGCCATGATAAATGTCGTTACATCCGTATATACGGACGAAACGACATTTCGTTACAAAAAATCTTTCCTATTTTCCGTCAAGCAGCCCTCCTTCGCGGCGGAGGATTACCCGGAGCATGAGAATGGTCGCTTTTTGACCCGAATTTCTTATCATGCTCAATTATCTGGTCGTATTCCGTTTCCGTAAGAGGCCGCACCCGCACGCCGGGATGCGCCGCCCGGATAGCCTCGACGTGCTCCCCTTGGACCGCGGCCGTCACGATGCCGCCCCCGCCGTCGGCGCCGCCGAACGACATGTTCTGCACCATGCACACCTTCGACAACTTCCGGATATCCGCTACCAAGAGCGATAAATATTCGTTCATTTCCTCCACGCCCCTTTCGGGGAGCGACGCGTTGAAATCCACGTTCGACAAACGTGCGAGCTCTTCCTCATCCGTGGCTCGCGAACCGTCATGAAGCGACATGTTTTGCATAGTAGGACTCACGCTACTCCCGGAATTTACCGCTTCGCAAGGCGATTCGGATCATGCTGCGCTCCGGAACGGAAAGCGTATAGTGGATACCCATGAACGACGCGTTGCCGCTCGCCGCCGAACTTCCGTTCTCGCTCGTCCTGTTCGGCGCTTCGGGAAATCTGGCCAAACTGAAATTATATCCCGCGCTCGCCGCGCTCGCGACGGGCGGCCGCTTGCCCGAAGACTTCGCCATCATCGGTTACGCGCGTACGGACATGGACGACGCATCGTTCCGCACGCTCGTCCGTGAATCGCTCGAAGCGTCCGGCATGAACATGGACCCGCACGCGATGGAAAGCTTCCTGTCGCACGTGCATTACCAACAGGGCGACTACGACAAACGCGACGGATTCGACGCGCTCGCGAAGCGTCTCGACGAGATGGAAAAGGACTGGAAGAACCCCGTCCGCATGGCGTACCTCTCGATCCCGCCCACGGCATTCGTACACGTGATCGAGAACATGTGTATGTCTGGCGTGCGCCGCGGCGAATTCCGCTGCATCGTCGAAAAGCCGGTCGGCCACGACCTCAAGAGCTACGAAGAAATCCGTTCGGCTCTCACGCGGTGCTTCGGCGGCGAAAAAGAAGTGTTCCTCCTCGACCATTACCTGGGCAAGGAAGCCGTCCGCAACATCTACTACCTGCGCTACGCGAACCCGGTCCTCGAACGCCTGTTCAAGAACACCCTCATCCATCACGTGGAAATCGCGGCGTCGGAAACAATGGGCATCGAAGGCCGCGCCGGATATTTCGAAGCCGCGGGCACGCTGCGCGATTTCATCCAGAACCACATACTCCTGATGGCGTCGCTCCTGACCATGGAGCTGCGAGAAAAGGAAGAAGGCTTCCGCGAGAGCCGTGCCGCCGCCCTCGCCGAATTCTACTTGCCCGCCGCGACGTCACTCAATGACGTGGTGTTGCAGGGCCAGTACGGCCCCGGCATGGTCAACGGCGAACCGGAAATCGGATACACGGAAGAAAACGGCGTGGCCGAGGGATCACGCACGAACACGTTCATCGCACTGAAGCTGCGCACGCGCAATCCTCACTTCGATGGTGTTCCGTTCTACATTCGCATGGGAAAACGCCTTAAACGAAGGGATACACGCATCACCATTCAGTTCCAGGAACACTTCCGCGTGGGCGCCGGCGGCAGCCCCAACCGTTTGGAAATCATTTTGCAGGGCGAAGCCGGCATGAAATTCCACCTGCAAACGAAAGTCGGCGGCACGGAACCGCTCTTCCGCCCGCTGCTCATCGAAGATCCTCTCACCGTCACGGGTGACGTGCTTTCGGAGCACGGCCTACTCCTGCTCGAAGCCATGCGCGGCAAACAGCAGTGGTTCCTCAGCTTCGAAGAAGTGCACACCGCATGGAGTTTGATTGACCCTCTCCAGGCGCATCTCGAGAAACCCGAAACCCCGCTCATCCGTTATCCCGCGGGC
>DALYDP010000024.1:6720-11352 GCA_031973095.1 Candidatus Peribacteraceae bacterium
GCCGAAACGAAGGTCTTCCTGCTCAACGGCAAAGCGAAGAAGGCGCCATGGGAAGCGATGTCCCGCCCAGGCGCGAACGCCCTGGAATACCCGGGAACGCTCCTGTTGCACCATGGCATCGCGGTCACCCACTGGTGACCCTGAGTATTGACGAATGGGTGACCAAATGGTGAGCCGTCAGCGCACTACGACAAGTGCATACCACGTGTACGCGCCAGCAATGCCTCCACCCGACCAATCGGCGAGCAAATCCGCACTCGCCATCGTCCGGTTACCTGGAGCATTCCCATTTTCATCGATCGTCCTACCTTCGTCACCACGGGTAAACACCGGATCATACACGAAGAATCCACTGTCGTCGTACCCGAGCAGCGTGACGTAATGTTGGTAGCCATACATGCGAGTTAATAATATGACGGGGGAACCTGCGGCGAGCTTCTCACGAAGGAATACAGCCTTTTCATCATCCGAGAGCGACCCGGCATCGTACGCGATGGCATGGGCGCTCATGCGTGCGATAAGCTTCTCCAGGGCACGCGGGTGTGTGTAGCCGCCGGGCAACGTCCAGGGGAGCGCTTCGACCATGTCAGCTGCGTCGGTGTTGCCAAGAGCCATGGCCGCCGCGTACGGACCGCACTGGTTCGCCCCCTGGCGAGCGTTGGGCCCACCTTCCAACGCGACGCTCTCGGGGATCTCTGCTGCTTTCATAACGCTCGCGGACATCCGGAATAAGCCGAATGCATACCATGACACGGAAAGCGCACAGGGAAAAACTATGGCAATGAGGAGAATGAAAATGCGCTTCATGGGACACTCATGCTAGCATATTCTCAACAGGATCACCCATTCGTCATCGGGTCCAGATCCACCACGTACTCGACGCGAGAATCCGACACGTACGCCGCGTCCAATCTGTAACCGCCGTCGTAACCGTGTTCACTCACCCAACGGCGCGCGGCCCGGAGCATGCGCGAGCGTTTCTTCGACGTCATGTTGAGTTCGGGCCGATAGCGTTCCCCGTGCGTCCGCGTTTTCACTTCGACGAATGCGACAACACGATCGAGGGGATCGAACGCAATGACATCGATTTCATCATGGCCAAGACGCACATTGCGCCCGAGCACGGTCATGCCGCAACCCCGCAAATGGCGGACGACTTGGGCCTCGCCGAGCGCGCCAGAAAGCCTGGCGGGAGATGCAACTCCGATGAGCTTTACACCAAATATAGGTCTATCCATGGCCCTATTCTCGCATAATGGTGTACGATTGTCCACTCGTTCCGCTGGACGGAAAGTAAAAGGTGTATGAGAGTACACCCACTTTCCATGTACGCATGCTCACGCAACTCACGTCCTTCGCCACGATCGGCCTGCACTCCGAACGCGTCACCGTGGAAATCGGCGGCACGCCCGGCGAGAGCCGCATCACCATCGTCGGCCTCGGCGACACCGCCGTGCAGGAGAGTAAGCAACGCGTGCGCATGGCATTGCGATCGAGCGGATTCAAACTCCCGACCGGACGCGACGTGACGATCAACTTAGCCCCCGCCGATTTGAAAAAAGTCGGCCCGCGGTACGACCTGCCGATCGCGCTCGGCTTATTGCTCGCACACGACCTCCTCACGTTGCCTCCCAACGCTTTGGCCAGCACCGCCGCGATGGGCGAACTCGCGCTCGACGGAAGCTTGCGCCACGTGACGGGCGTTCTCTCGGCGGCGGTCGCGTGCCGCGAGCACGGCATCAAAACGCTCATCGTCCCGTTCGTGAACGGCGCCGAAGCCTCGCTCGTGCCGGACGTACGCGTGGTTGCCGCAAAAAGCCTCGCCGACCTCATCGCCATCCTCCGCGGAGACAAAACCGCCCCCGCGTTCGATCAACCGGCCGCCGGCACGGTCGCGCGGGAAGGTATCGATTTCGCCGACATCCGCGGCCAGGAGCAGGCCAAGCGCGCGCTCGAGATCGCGGCCGCGGGCGGCCACAACGTGCTCCTGAGCGGTGCGCCCGGCTCGGGCAAAACACTCCTGGCCCAGGCGCTGCGCGGGATCCTGCCGCCGCTTTCCCATGACGAATCGCTCGAAGTCACGCAGGTATACTCAGTCGCGAACCTCCTCTCGGCGGGAACACCTCTCATGCGCGAACGCCCCTTCCGCTCGGTGCACCACACCGCAAGCGGCGTGTCGCTCGTGGGCGGCGGCCAACAACCCGTCCCGGGCGAAATCAGCCTGGCACACCGCGGCGTGCTATTCCTCGACGAAGTGGCGGAGTTCCCCCCGAACGTCCTCGACGTCCTGCGGCAACCGCTGGAAGACCGCCGCGTGACGATCAACCGCGTGCAAGGCAGTGCCACGTACCCTGCCGACGTCCTGCTCGTTGCCGCCATGAACCCGCCGAAGTATTCGAGTGCGTCGGCGTCATCGATGAAACGCCGGGTGAGCGCGCCGTTCCTTGACCGCATCGACCTGACAATCGACGTGCATGCCGTGCCGCTCGAAGACCTGTCGCAACGCGGCGTACGCCAAGGCGACACGACAGCGACGATCCTCGCCCGGGTGGTCTCCGCGCGCGAACGACAGAGGAAGCGTTTCGAGGGCCGCCACATCCGCACGAACAAGGAGATGGGCATCCGTGACCTTCAAGCGTTCTGCGCGCTGGACGACGCATCGGAAGCCCTCCTGCGCCAAGCCGCGGGGCGGCTCGGCCTCTCGGCACGCGGGTACCACCGCGCCATCAAAGTCGCGCGCACCGTGGCCGACCTGGATAACAGCGATACGATCGCGCCCAAGCACGTCGCAGAAGCGCTGCAGTACCGCCAACCGATTGGATTAGAATGAAGAATGTGGAAAGCAGAATAGTGAATTCTATTCCACCTTCCACATTCCACTTTCCATATTCCCGCTTCATCGCGTGACCGTCCACGAGGCCGTGCCGCCGAAGGTGCCGCCTTCTTCGAGCCAGGTGAAGGACGACGCGCCGTCTGTCCACGTGAGCGATCCGCTATCGCCAATGCGGCCGCGATCGTTGAACGAGAGATTTAGAAGGCCGTTGTTCGAACCCGTAAGCGAGAGATCGGCATACACATTCACCGTGAGACCCTCCGGAGGAACGACGCCGAAGCCCTCGGGCATCGCATCGCATGTGATAACGGTCTGCTCCAGGCGCTGAATGCCGCAATCGGTGACGCTGTTTTTCGTGGCGTCGCCGACGCGCACGTTCGACATGCCGACATCAGCGAGCGTAGCCATGATTTCGAGGCCTTGGATAGAAACGACGCCTCCCGTGGCGGTATCGGACGTAAGGCGGAGGGAAGCGATCATGCGCTGCACACCTGCCTGGACACTGCCCGCTGCAGGCGACACGCTTACCGCGCCCGTCATGCGGCCGAACGCCGTCTGATGCACGGGATACACCTGCGAATCGGTCAACAAATACTTCGTGTTACCGGTCGCGACGCCTTCCGTTTGAATCTGGAAACTCTCGACTTCCACGAGCTGGTTGGAGCCGCCGCCGGAGCCTTTGGCAAAGAGATCGAATACCACGCCGACTTTCGTGGGAGCGTTCGCGGCAAACGTGTACGTGCTCTCAGGTACCGATGCCTCCCACATGCGGTCGGCTTCAACGTTGTTCGTAACGAACTTCATCTCGGTGATCACGGTGCCGTTGGCGTCGACCAGGTACGCCTTGTCGATCGACATCACCTTGCGGCGCAGCACCACGCGCGCCATGCGCAGGACGGACGCTTCGGCATCGCTGACGACGGTTCCGCCGAGGACGAGCGGGGAGCGCTCTCCCGTAAGGAAGAAGCTGCTCTTGGCCGGGTAGAGCGCGGACGACGAGCTCGACGAACGGCTAGAAGACGAGGAAGACGTGCTCACGGAAGAAGACGATGACTCCGACGAGGAAGATGAAGACGACGAGGACGATTCCTCGGCAAAGTCGCCGCGTTCTGCGTCGCGGTACTCCTCGAGCTTGCCGTGCTCCTTGGTGACGAACGCAGCCGTCAGACGCGCCATTTCACCACGGGTCAATTCGCGGGACGGATCAATATCATCCGGCAACAATACTTCATGATACTCCGCGGCCTTCATGTAGCCGGTGTACCATGCCCACCGCTCGTTGGGGGCAGGTTCTGGGATGCTATATTCCGAAAGTTCAACCAAAATTTTGACCGCTTCGGCGTAATTCACGGGCCGCGCGGGATAAAACAAACCGTCGGGATTTCCCTGCACGTAACCGTACGTCTTCGCAGTGCATACGTAGGCGCTGAACCATGCTTCTTGCGAAACATCGGGAAAACAGCGCGCGGCGGCCCCGGGGTCAACGGACGTTCCCATGCGTGCAAGTAAGGCGATTTTCAGGAACTCCGCGCGGTTGAGTGTGCGACCCGCGGCGAACGATCCGTCCGGGTTGCCGGACACGGCGCCGATATCGGTGAGGACACTGACGGCGGCGCGCTCCGCGACCGTGAGACGGGAAGCGTCGGAGTAGCCGTCGTCGCCGTGTTGAAAATCCAACGCGAAAGCGGCGGCGGGAAGAATCAAAAGGATCGTTGCGAGGGCGATGCGTTTCATAGGCGGGAAGTATACACCGATGCGCGGCACAGTGGCCAAAAGCCCCGAAAAGACGTAGAGTTTTT